>JBCCHD010000017.1 GCA_039028935.1 Pseudomonadota bacterium
CCGTCGGCGCACTGGCAGATGACACGCTGCGCCAGTCGCTTCGAGACCAAGCGGCGCAGCACGCCACTCAACTCCAGGTCGTGTCCGGTGCGGTGGGGGCGCTGGATGCCTTGAGCGCCGCTCGTGCCGGCGGTCTTCGCTCGGTGCTTTATCGTGGAATCAAGCCGCCGGTGGGTTGGCTTGGGTCACCGGCCGAAGAGCGGCTTGATTTGGCAAACCTTAAAACGGCTTCGACGCATTTTCGAGGTACCGCCCGTGACGCGGCGTTGGCGTATCCCAAGAACGCGAATGTCGCGGCGGCCATTGCCTTGGCCGGTGCCGGTTTTGATGAGACGCAGGTTGAATTGATCGCCGATCCTCGCGCTCATCTCAATCGCCATGAGATCAATGTCAGCGGTGAATTCGGCCGATTTTCGTTTGTGATCGATGGTCAAGCGCTACCAGACAACCCCAAATCATCGGCGCTGACCGCTATGAGTGTGGTTAGCGCCTTGGGTCGACTCAATGCCGCAATCGTCGTCTAAACGCACCGGCCAGCGGTCGAAACCGTGACCTTGGCCACTTGTACTTCACTGTAAAGACACTAAGATAGCGTCCATACGCCGCCACGCGAAGCACGTCAGTGCGGCGATCATCGATGGAGAAGAACCGTGAGCGAGCGACGCGGCAATTATCGCGAAGTAGAAGATACCGTTCATACGGACCTCAAAGGCCGCATGAATTATGGCGATTATCTCGATCTTGATCGCATTCTAAATGCTCAGCATTTGCTCACCGATGAGCACGACGAAATGCTATTTGTCATCATCCACCAAGCCAGCGAACTGTGGCTCAAGCTGGCCGGGCACGAAGTGGCGTGCGCGATACGTCACGTGGACAACGAGCGATATGGGCAATCGTTCAAAGTTATTTCTCGAGTGAAGCTAATATTCAATCAGCTCACTCAATCGTGGAATATATTGTCGACGTTAACACCGGTGGATTACCTGAAATTTCGCAAAAAGCTGGGTCCGGCGTCCGGACTCCAATCCTATGAATATCGAAATATGGAGTTTCTACTCGGCAATAAGAACGCCCGACTCGTTGAATTGCATCGGCGTGATGAGGGCATCTATTCCAAACTCCGCGACACGCTTGAAGCACCGAGTCTGTACGACGTCGTTATTCGTAAGCTTGCACAGAGTGGGTTTGACATCGATCACGATAAACTAGAGCGAGATTTCACCCAACCTTACGAACCCAATGAAAGCGTTAAACAAGCGTGGTTAACTGTCTACCGTAACGCTGATACGTATTTTGATTTTTACGAGTTGGCCGAAAAGCTTGTTGATATTGAAGATGCCTTTCAG
This sequence comes from Pseudomonadota bacterium, assembly GCA_039028935.1. Taxonomy (NCBI): domain Bacteria; kingdom Pseudomonadati; phylum Pseudomonadota; species Pseudomonadota bacterium. Next base: position 1,350 of record JBCCHD010000017.1, read on the forward strand.
CAGTGGCGGTTCAAGCATATGTATACGGTTCAGCGAATCATCGGCACACGTATGGGCACTGGCGGCTCTTCGGGTGTCCCATTCTTGCGTAAGGCTCTCGATATCAGTTTTTTTCCTGAGCTACTGGATTTACGTTCCGACTTGTAAGCCTAAGGATGACGCCAAGGCGCCAGGAAACGATGGGATTGGCCGGAATAAAGACCCCATAGTCACGGTGATCCCATCCAGCCGGCAACGCGCTGCCGCCGGCTGCCGGTTGTTGCCACGCCGCGCAGTGGCTCGGTCGCGGTTTTGGATATCCCACGACTGGCTTTTTGACGATAATCGGCCCAATCGTCAAATGACCCGCACAAAAAGTAGTCAATACTCTTAGATCTATCTGCCATGAGGCGGCAAACGTGTGGCGGCCATGCCGAAGATGGCGAGTTGGCGTGCGGTTTGCGGCATACCGGTTCGGCAATTTCTCCCAAAAGTGTCGACCCGGTCTCACTTTCACCACCCAAACCACCACGATCGGTCAGTCTGCGCCCGAGTTGGCGTCCTTTTTGCACCATGGGTACCAAACAACCTAAGGAGTAACCCGTGAGCGCAGTACTGGAGCATTACAAAAATCCTGAAACGAACGTCGTTGATTCGTTCAGGAACACGCCTGTTGGCCGCTATGAAATGGACAGGCCTGGCACGGAATGGCCAGGTGATCTGCGCCAAGCGGCGCTCAATTATGGACAAGATAAAATGGAAGTGTTGTTGGTCGACGACGACTCCCGTTACGCTGAGCTGGTTGAGCGAGCGCTCTCTCGCCATAAACACTTGCCCATAAACATCACGCGCGTGACCACTCTCGCTGCGGCGCTGGCCCGCCTAGGTTGTGAGCGCTTCGATGTGATTCTCATGGACCTCAATCTCCCGGATACCAAGGGCATCGAGTCAATTGAAGGTATAACACTCTCTCACAATCGGATTCCGGCCATTGTGATGAGCGACGACAGCGACGAGCATCTCGCAATCAAAGTCATTCAAGCCGGTGCTCAGGACTTTTTAATGAAAGGTCCCGAGGGGCTGGCGAGCCTCCATCGGACCATTTGTTACGCCATTGAGCGAAAGTCCGCGGAATTTCGTCTGCGACAGCTGGCGTCTTATGACAGCTTGACCAATCTTGCCAATCGACAAGAACTGTACTTTCAGTTGGAGAAAGCCTGTGCACACGCGGATCGCCATGGCGATATGGTCGCGCTGTTCTTATTCGATTTGGACCGTTTCAAACAGGTCAATGATCGCCACGGACACCATGCCGGCGATGCGGTTCTTCGCGCATTCGCCCGTCAGCTGCAAAAGTCTATTCGTACCGGTGATACGGCAGCGCGTTTAGGTGGAGACGAGTTTGCGGTGGTGCTGGAGGGCATTCCCAATGCCGCGTCTGCGATCGCCTGGTCCGAAAAAATACTCAAGCGCCTCGACAAACCGTTTCTATTTGATGGCCATGAGTTTTCATTGTCCGCGAGCATCGGAGGTGCCTTCTATCCAGCCCACGGCGGCGACGTCAAGACCCTCATGCACAGCGCCGATTTAGCGATGTACAAAGCCAAAAAAGGGGGTCGACGTGCGGTTGAATTTTATGATGAGCAACTCGAGCAGAGTGTGATTCGCAATCGTAAACTTGAAGAGTCCATGAAACAGGCACTTGATAACAATGAGTTTCAACCGTTTTTCCAACCTAAAGTCTGCTTAAAGACGTTTGACGTAGTGGGCTATGAGTTGTTTTGCCGCTGGGTCAAACCGTGTGGTGATGTGGTGATGCCCAGCGAATTCTTGCCCATTGCACAGAAGCTCCGCTTAATGTCAAAGATTGGCGATCAAATGCGCTATGGCCTCATACGTGCGGTGAAACATTGGGAAATTGATCTAGATCGCGCTTTGCCGGTGTCGATTAATGTGTGCGCAGAGGAACTGACTAAAGAGGACTACTGGTCACGGGTCGTCACTGATTTGCACCTGGCCAACATCGATACATCGTTATTGCGTATTGAAGTCGCTGAAACGCTACTGCTTGAGAAAACACCGACCACGCTGCGCAACATTAATAAACTCAGAGCGCACGGTATCCGAGTGGATCTCAATGGCTTTGGCGCAGGCCATGCCTCGCTCTACTACCTCAAGAAGTTCTCGATCGACGGACTAAAGCTCGATCATTCCTTGGTTCGCTCGCTCGGAGAAGACAAAGACGGCCAGGTGATCTCGCGAACAATCGTCAGCTTGGCAAATGAGCTTGGTCTGAACGTCATTGCAAAGGGTATCGAGACAGCGCACCAACTTCGTTTATTAGCAGACATGGGATGCGCAACGGGACAAGGTTATCTCATCGGTAGACCGATGCCATTTGACGCCATCTGCGACTGGCTCCAGGGTCCGGCCCAGCGCCTGCAGTTGCGACTCGATGAATTTACCGGTGCACATAAAATACTGGAGGAGCCGGCACGCCTGACATCAATCGGTTAATAACGAATTCGGCAGGACGGATTGACCACATCGTTCCCACTAGCTGTTGCTAATCCGTTGCGCCCGGAGAGTGTGCCAAAATCACTATGCTGACGACACTGGATAAAGCCCGACAAATCAACGTCGATACGAAACGTTACGGTACGTTTGCGGAGATCGGCGCTGGTCAAGAAGTGGTGAGGTGGTTCTTTCGTGCCGGGGGTGCAGCCGGCACGGTGGCCAAGAGTATTTCCGCGTACGATATGGAGGTCAGCGACGCGATTTATGGTGACTGCGACCGATATGTGAGTCGTGAACGACTCGACGCGATGCTCATACACGAGCAAGCCCTTAATCGAGAGCGACTCGCCGACCAACGTGGCTCAGATCACAGTTTCTTTACCTTTGCCGACACGGTATCAGCACGCAATTATCTGGGCACTAATGAATGCCACGCGTGGATGGGGATGCGTTTTCAAGCGCGACCCGGCGCGGAAGACAGCGTCATCATTGTGCACGCGAGGATGCTTGACGACACCAATCCTGCTCAGCAGGAGGCCCTCGGTATTGTCGGTGTAAACCTCATTCATGCGGCGCACACGTGGTCCGACAATGTGTATAAGCTTGTCGAATCACTGGTCGAGAACCTCGGGCGTGATCGAATTGAAATCGATATGATCGATGTGAGCGGAGCGGCCTTTGAAGACATCGACAATCGTGTTTTGAGTCTGTATCTGGTTCAACTGGGGTTGACCGGTGCGGCCATGTTCTCGGCCAGCGGCAAAATGCTTCAGCCATCAGCGGTACTGCGAAAACGACCTTTATTGGTTCAGCGCGGGCGTTTCCGTCCGATTACGCACGTGAATGTCGATATGATGCGTGCCGCTCGAGATCAGTTTGAGCCACATTGCGCCCCATCCGAGAATGGCCTGCTGCCGATCATGGAGATTTCAATGCACAATCTGACGGACACCGACACGGTGTGTCTCGAAGATTTCGTGAGTCGCGCCGAAGTCATTGCGTCCACGGGCAGCGTCGTCATGGTGTCCGATTTCCAGGAGTATCACCGGCTGGCTGCGTACCTAACGCGCTATACAGATCGGCAAATAGGGTTGTGCATGGGCCTTGCGGCGCTGCAAGGATTGTTTGATGAATCCTACTATCGCGATCTGGACGGTGGCCTGCTGGAAAGCGTGGGGCGGTTGTTTAAAAAACAAATCAAGCTGCTCATTTATCCCTATAAGTCGACCAATACGGGTCAAGTACAGTGCCTACGCAACGTGGGGTTTGACGACGCTCGACAGCATCTCATCGACTTCCTGACCGCTCGACGTTCACTCATTTCGCTCGAGAATATCTGCTACGACTACCTCGATATCCACTCGCCAGCCGTACTCGACATGATCGAACGCGGCGACAACAACTGGTCGGCACTCGTACCAAAGAGTGTCGAGATGATTATTCGAAGCAAGCGTCTGTTTGGCTATCAGTCGAGTAGCCGATCAGCGACCGTTTAACGGACTCAGAACCGGGCAAGAAGGACATGGCGCCCCCCCGGGGACGGGTCCTCGACACGCGACTCAACGGCAATTGTCCGGTGTGGTGATCAAACTTTACCCAATAAACGTGCCCTTAGCCGGCTGGAATGACTCAACTGGCTGCCAGGTTTAACGCAATTGAGGCGCATTCGGCTGGTGAGACGTGTTCCACAACGAATTCTGTCGTATGATTAGGCACTTAACTGCGCTATCATGCGGTTTAGCTAGGGCACGACGAGCCAGTCCGGCCGTCCATTTACGAAAAATTGGGGAATTCGATGAGTAACGAAATTTTTTCAATGGTATCCAGAATCTTTGGTGGAAGAACCATCAGCGAAGATCAGGAGAGCGAACTGTTCAAGGAAACGCTCATTATGGCGCTGTCGCGCATGACGCGTGCTGACTTGACCATCGAGCCCATTGAAGTGCAATCGGTCATCGAATTTGTCAAACACGCGACCGGGGCGGAAATCAGCGACAACACCATTCGGGTGGCCGCCTCATCGGAGCTTTTCGAATCGGATCCGCTCGAAAAACACCTAAAGAAAGTCTCTAAGCATCTGAGCGCCGAGCATCGCGTCAAGATCATGGAGGGACTGAAGCACATCATCGGTAGTGACGGCAAAGTGACGTCCAATGAGGCGGATTTTTTCAATTCGCTTATCGACGCGCTGGGCCTGTCCGCAGCACAAATTGCGGGTCTGACGGTCGAGTAAATCCGCTCACGCACCAGGCGAAATGTCCGCGTTCAATCGGGCCAGAGGCCGAAGATCCGATTGAATGTTGTCGTTATCGCTCGCCCGTAATTTTCTTGGCCAGTTCATCGAGCTGATTCTTGGAGCGTTCCGACAGCTTGCCCCGCGTTTCGGGATCCAGTAACGATTTCTCAAGCCGTTTAACCAGCGAGTCAAAGTCGATGGGATTGGCGCTGTCTTCGCCTTTCTGATCAGTCGCGGGCTCCTCATCGTGTTCGTAGGCGGCTGAAAACAAACCCAGCCACCGTTCAAAACGCTTCCCCAAGCGCAGCAGTTCGTAAAGCGGTACGCCAGGATTCCCTCGGCTGAACAAGATACCGACCAAACCCGCCAGTAGCGAAAGCGGGCTCAGTAAAATGTCCTTGATGCCGTCGGTAAACAGTTTTACCTGAAAAACCAATGCATCGCGTGCTACTTTGCGGCGATCGGCATGCGGGAATGGGGGGTCATCATGGAACGGCTTGCTCATGGCGGATTCCTGAAGAAGCGGGTGATCCATAGTCTAATCAACCGCGTCACGCATTGAAACGCCACCGCACGGTCGCTACCGGCGCTGAATCACGTTTCAATTTGGTGTGATCAATGTGCCACTAGCGGCACGCGAAAAAATCGCCAACAAAAAAGGCCCCCGACGAGAGTCGAGGGCCTGCTTGTTCATGGCTGTCGGCGTGGTGCTACGAACGCTTCAGACGTCGTACACCGATCAACAGCATGCCCATACCGATCAGCGCAAGGGTGGCCGGCTCCGACACGGCCATGGCAGCGGCTCGGCCAGATAGCACGATGTTGTCAAGAAACGCGCGCTCGCTGCTCGTGCTGACGCTTGTGTAAAAGCGAAATTCGATGTTGGCCTGATTGGCCGCAGCAAAACCGAGACTCAACACGTTGTTGACCAAGCTCGAGCCCCCAAGCGCGTGTTCAACCAGTTCCGTCCAGGTCGACGAACCCGATACACGCCACTCGACGAACAGTGAGTCGTTGCTTTCGGTGTTGTTAGACGCACCCCAATCGTAGGAGAGGATAATGTCGGTGAGCCCGATTGTGCTGAAGCCGCCCAGCTGGGACGCCGCGGCGTCGATACCGTTTTGGGTATCGCGCAGTCGCAGCACGCCATTGTGGACAGCCACGTCATTGTGATCGTCTTCAATTTCGGACCAGCCGTTCCCGACGGTGTTGCGGTTTCCACCGCTGAAATCGTCCGAGAAAATAATGACCGCGGAAGCTGACGGTGCGGCGAGGCCGCAAATCAGCACGAGTATTGGCATTAAGTGTTTCATTTTCATTGTTTTGCTACTTACTTCTACGGGTAATTACCCATTATAAAGCAAATCTCATGCCAATCTAATAATCCTATTATATACAACAGGTTATGAATCGTAGCTGACGCTCTATCCCGATGACTGTAAGAAAAGCCGACGCACCCATGGCGAGAACCTATCGAACGTGCGTTCCGGTATCGATTTGCACGCGAAGCCAACGGCGCGACCTCGGACGATGGAATGGCGTGTTGCCGGGTGCAGGCCCTTGGCCAACGGGCGCCTAGGGTCCTACTCTCGATCGACGGTAATCGTGTCGAGTAAGGATTGCGCCGCACGGCGGCTCGGAAAACGTCCTTCGGTGCGCAGCGCATTTTCTAGAACCGACTGTGCGGTGGTCCAGGCGCCATCGTGCGCCAGCACCGACGCGTAGTGAAACGCGATTTCAGGGCTGCCGGTTGCGGTGACTTGATCAAATGCATCACGCAGAACATGGCGGCTATCGTCAATCTGTCCGGTTTGAAACAACAACCAACCGTAGGTGTCAGCCACGCCGGGTGATTCGTCCGATAATTCAAAGGCCGTTCGCGCCAGCTCGATGGCACGGGTTTGGTCGCCGCTTTGGTTACGCTGGAAGGTAAGCCACGCCAAATTGTTGTGCGCAATGATGGAATTGGGATCGATGTTGAGCAGATGCTCGTATTCGCGGATCGCGCGAACATGGTCACCTTGTTCGTGGTGATATTGTGCGATTTTTAACTGGGGCCGACTGTCTTCGGGAAAGCGCTGTTGCCAGCCCACCAGTGTTTGGGTTGGGTCATCGAGTTCATGCGCCTTTCGCACCGTGAACAAGGCCTGGGCCACCGCCCAGGAGGGCCCCAATGCCTGAGCGGCCTCAAACGCTTCAATGGCCTCCAGCGCCTTGCCCTGTGCCGCTCGAATTTCACCGACCGCCACCAAGGCCGGTCGATTTTTGCCAAAATTTTCCTCGATGTCGTCGACGAGCTTATCGGCTTGGATGGTTTTACCCGCATTGGCCTGCAGTACGCCCATTGAGCGCCGCGCCGGTAGGTGATTATCATCGTTGCGAATCACCGTGGCAAAACTGGAGCGTGCCAAGAAAAACTGACCGCTCGCGAGCGCCGAGCGCCCTAGGAAATAGCGGTATTGAATGGTCTCGGGGCTCAGCACGACGGCCCGCTGAAAACTCATACGCGCCTCAGAGGTTTGATTGCGATACATCAACGCAAATCCATGCAGTGCGTGCGCTCGCGCGGACGCCGGGTATTCTTTTACGGCGATGGCCGTGAATTCTTCCGCCGCTTTGTAGTCCCGGTCGCGCAATGCCTGACTGGCCAGCATGAGGTTGGGGAGCAGGGCGCTTGGATCGTTGCTGTTCGCAATTTTTATCATCTCCAGCGATCGCGCCGAATCGCCCGTCGCTTCATAAATTCGTGCGAGCACCAACGTGGGAAGAAGATCGCTAGCGTCCTCAGCGTGCGCGGCTTCAAACAGCGCACGCGATTCGGTGTAGTCGTCGATCCGTTCATCGAGGTTAAGAATGTTAAGCATCGCGGAGCGATTACCGGGCGAGTCGGCAAGCAGTTTACGAAACAGTTTGCGCGCCTCGTCAAGCTTGTTGATCGCCGCATAAAAACTACCGGCGAGTCCGATCACGTAGCGATCGTTGGGTGCATCGACGAGCAGCGATTCGATTTGGCGCTCTGCGCGCGCCTGATTGTTGTTATCAAGCTGCGCTACGCGGATGAGGATCGACCGCCGTTCATCGGATAACGCCTTCTCAGGCAGTGAACGCAACACGCTGATCGCGCGTAGTGAATCACCTGACGATAAATAGGCCGACGCTAGGGCCAGACCGGCTTGCACGCTGTCGGGTGTGCGTCGATACGCTTCCTCAAGATTGTCGAGACCGGCGCTTTGATCACCACCGCGCAATCGAGCCCTCCCAAGCATCGTCAGCAAATCGGTGTTGGTGTCATCGAGGCTCAGGCCATCACTAAGCGTGCGAACGGCCGCTTTGTCCCGGCCCATGCGTAGACGTGTTTCGGCCAACAATCGACGCGCTCGGGCATTGTCGGGATTATTGATCACGGCGTTGGCCAAGTGCATTTCGGCCTGATCGAAATCCTCGAGCTGAATCATAGCGATGCCCATCAGGGCGTGCGCCGGCGAGTAATTCGGATACGAGGCCAACACCTGCTGGAAATAGTCGATGGCGCGATCGTTGTTGCCCGCATCAAACGCCACTCGACCCTGAAGATACAGCGCCATCGGATGGTCGTGACCAATGGCAACCAAACTTCGCGTTGCCTCACGAGCACCCTCAAGATCATTGAGTCCTAACAGCGCTTCGATGTATTGCGCTTCGAGAAAAAACCAGTCTTCTCTTCGCGCTCGAATCTCCTCGGTTCGCGCACGAGCCAACAAGTCGCGCGCGTGCTGATATTTTTCTTGTTTCAGATACACCCGGCCAAGGGCGAGGACAGTTTCGGGCACGCCGGGAGCGAGTTCGATCGCCTGTAAGTTAAGCGATTCCGCCTGTTCAAAGTCTTCCTCATTGGCCGCAATCGAGGCCAGTCCCATTAGCGCAATGCGGCGCGCTTCGACACTCTTTGCGGCATCCAGCTCTTCATTAAACGAGGCGACGGCACGATCAATTGAACCAATCTCGAGCATGGATCGAGCACGAAGGGCCTTGAGTGTGCTGACCAACTCCTCGTTCTCGATATCGATTGTTCGAATTTCAGAGAGCACTTCAACATGGTTGCCCGTCCCTTGTAGCGCTCGTGCCAACATCTCAGCATAGCGTTCGGGGGGAGCCCCCAAATCGCGTGCGCGCTCGGCCTCTTTTTGCGCGGTGGCGAAATCGCCGAGCGCTAATAACGCTTCACCGAGCAGCAGCCGTGCTTCGCTGTTTCGGCTGTTATTCAGAAGTAGATTGCGCATCTCAATTATCGCTTCGCGATAGCGCAGCTTCTCGATGCTCGTGCGTGCATCGGCCACACGCTGGGCTTCGGTACGCGTGTCTTGGGCGCAACCGGTTGGAATCAGCACGGTCAATGCAAGCAGCACAAGCATCCATGGCGGGAGACGAAAAGGCATTGTGTTCATGCGACATCCGCTGTTTGGGCAATGGCCTCTGAGTGTAGTCAATGCCGTGATCGAATGCACCGCGATCCGTTCACAGATCGCCCATGTCACGTATCGGCGAGCCAGCGTGCCAATAGGCGATTTGTTGCGTCAGGCTGTTCCAAAGTGGGCAAGTGACCGGCATCGGCAACGATATGGAGCGTCGACGATCGGATCAGTGCATGCATGTCTTCATGCATGCCAGGCGGACACAGGGTATCGTGTTCACCGCATAGCAAAAGCGCCGGTGTCTCAGCGTTGCGCAGTGTCGAACGGTAATCGCGTCGGCACTGAAGCGCCCGAGACTGTGATTCGAACACAGTCGGCCCGAGCGTCTCGGCCATCGCCATACACACATCAAGAATTCGCCCCGTGTTTGGGCCATCAGCAAGGTAGTTTGGCTTCATTTCGTCACGCATCACCGAGCGTAGTTGACCCCTCGACACTCGCTCGATCTGTGCATCTCGCATACGCACTTTTTCGGGTGTATCCGCCGAGGGGTTTGTATCCACTAGAGCGACTGCCGACACGCGTTCTGGTGCGACATCCAGAATGTGCATGGCCACAATACCGCCCATCGACAAGCCGGCCAGCGCAAAAGTCTCGGGTGCGGCGTCCAGTACGCTGTGGGCTAGCGCCTCGATAGTTGAATGACCGACTAACGGCGCGACCATCACCGCTCGATGCCCTGAAAAATACGCAATCTGCGGTGCAAACAAACGCGCATCACACATCATGCCGGGTAGTAAAACCAGCGGGGGAGGTTGGCGTGTCATGGGTGCTTATTCACCGCAAAGGAATGGGTATGGCTTCATTCACGGCACGAGGGGGTCGGGAACCGATACAGCCCCTCCTGTGCGCGCCTTATTAAACTCTTGAAGTCGGGCCAGTACGTCCACGCCGACTTGACGATACAGATCCAGTAAATCAACGAGCACCCAATTTTCACGGATCAACCCATTCTCCAATCGCCAAAAATCAAGGCTGCGCAGAAGCACTTCTTTGCCAACTGGGGCAATGCCCATCCAGCCATCATCGCTTAGTGTGAGCCGCATATTGGGCCAGCCGGTTTCGCAGACGTAATTCCCTTGGGCAACCCAATGGGACATGAGGTCGCCCATGGCATCGAGTTTTCGATCTGGCATCGCGCGCAAGAATGGCATTTGGTGCCAATGACGAAATCCGGCAATGCCGCGCGCAGTGCCGATTCCCGCCGGCCCATACCAGTTAAATTGTGGGTGCCAGTATTTTTCAAGCTGCATGATCGCCGGATCGGGATTGGCCGGGTATTTGCACAGATCCGTGAGCATCGCCAGCACATGCTCCATGGCACCGATCCCCGAGCCATGAGCGGTCAGACCGTCGCCACTCATCGGCGCGGGCGTACACAAAAACGCGCCAAGTTGCGGCGCCATTGGCCAGGCGTTGGCTTGCATCATGAGTTCCGGCAGATCCCAAATGACGTGCATTTGTACGACCCGATCTTGCTCGATCTGAAAGAACTCGTGATAGCGCATGTGCACCAGATGCCCGGTCGGCGGTATGCCCAATAACGGCGCGGTGAAGGTGCCCATGTAGTTGCCCATGGTGCCGATCCATTGAGCGCCTTCTGGCGTCGTGCCAGCCAATACGATCAGGTCGCGCCGCTCGACATCCGGGAGCGAATCGCGCAGAGGATTTAAACATGTCGTCAGAAAGGCGTCGGGCCCGATCAAATCCCCAAACGGATGACAAACGCGTATGTGTGCGTCCGCGTCGATTGCCGCATGGGTCGCCGCGTCCAGTGCCGGCCACTGAAATTCCAGTGCCGCGCGTTGGAAATCCTCAATCACAGAGATGAAAGCGTTTGACATGATGTTGGTCCCGAAAGAGTGGACAGTCACGGCGATTCTTTGACGAGTAATCACCTTGGCCTTGCATTCGAAGTCAGGAGTATAGGCTGGTCTAGTAAACGGTGTCCAGCTTCAACGAAATACGCTTTTATTCTATATTATTCATATATTAATGAACGCTTTCTAGACTTTACTTACGTTTATGTTCTGCGCCCGAATGGCTCAATCCACATGCGGCCTAGCCCAGGAAAATGGCGGTCGGATCAGCCGACGGGTCTTTGATGAACAAGTCGGCACGAACCATATCGATCATCATCGCAAACGGTGAAGCCAACCGGCGCTCGCGGGTCCTTCAATCGCTCGGTCATTCGGTGATTTATTATTCGGCAATTCGAAAAACTTAATCAGTTTCTATACGGTTTATTCGGTTGGCGGCCTACGTACCATAAGGGCTCTTTGCCCCTGAACCTGGAGAGCGACCCATGAAAGCAATGATCCTAAATGCTTACGGCGACGATGCGACCTTTGAGCCGGCCGAGCTCAATACGCCTGAGCCGGCGGCTGGCGAGGTACGCGTGCGCATCGCGGCCACCAGCGTCAACACCGTGGACACAATGATTCGTCAATTGGGGCAGGAGAATTTGCCGCTATCACCCGACTTACCCGCGGTCTTGGGCATGGACTTCGCTGGGGTCGTGGATGCCGTCGGGGAGGGGGTCAGTACGTTTACGGTCGGCGACGAGGTGTATGGTTGTGCAGGTGGATTGTCTGACTTGCAAGGCGCGCTCGCCGAGTACATGGTCGCCGATGTGCGGCTGATCGCGCTCAAGCCTAAATCGCTTTCGATGCGAGAAGCGGCGGCCTTACCATTGGTCGGCATTACCGCCTATGAAGGACTGTCCCGCGCCAAGGTTGGGGCAGGGCAAAAGGTGCTAGTACACGGCGGAACGGGTGGCGTTGGCCATGTTGCGGTTCAACTTGCCCGCCATTTTGGGGCCGACGTTTACGCGACCATTTCCTCCGACGATCAGGCCGACATCGTACGCGGTTATGGGGCCACACCAATTAACTACAAAACCGAGTCGGTCGCCGATTATGTGGCCCAACACACTGACGGGCGTGGCTTCGATGTGGTGTTTGATTCGGTGGGTGGTGCCAACATGCTCAATTCATTCGAGGCCGCGGCGCTAAACGCGCACGTCGCGTCCACGGTGTCCCTCCTGGAAATCGACTTGACCCAGGTGCATTTCAAAGGCCTGTCTCTCCATGTGGTCTTTATGCTCATCCCAATGCTCCACAATGTGGCACGAGAAGCGCACGCGACGATTTTATCAACTATGACGTCAATTGCTGACGCGGGTCAGCTCAAACCACTGGTGGATTCAAACCGCTTCGTGTTGGCGCAGGTGGGGAAGGCGTACGCTCACCTCACCAGTGGTGCCGCCATTGGCAAGGTGGTCGTCGAAGTCGAATCCACCAACTGACCCGCTTGACGCCAGTGCGGATGCTTAGTCAGCGATATCAAACCGGGAATGGTATGGTCTTGTCTCGCGTATAAAAGAAGCGGGACATGGGAATGACAAGGGCCTCTATTGCGCCTCGCGCACGATTGACCAGGATGCTATTCGCCGGTATCTGGGCCTGTTGGCTCAGCTTATCGGCGGCGGCGACTGAATGTGGCGCCACGCACCAACAGGCGCTGCAGATACTGGGTTCCGGGGGGCCCATTGCCGATGACGGGCGCGCCTCGTCCAGTTATCTGGTCTGGTCAGGCGGAAAAGCGCCAGTAATGGTCGATACGGGCAGCGGCAGTTTTTTGCGTTTTGGCGAGGCCGGCGCATTGGTGTCCGAGCTTGATTTTATTGGGCTGAGTCATCTCCATACGGATCATGTGGGCGACTTTCCGGCGCTGATGAAGAGCGGCTCTTTTCGCCATCGTCGACTTCCGCTCGTGGTCGCCGGTCCCGCTGGTTCGGCGTTGTTTCCCAGCGTTAGCGCCTACCTTACGCAACTCTTCGACTCAACCACCGGCGCCTACCGTTATCTTCATTCTTACGTGCGCGACGAGGACGCGCCTTTGATCGTGCAAGAAGTTGACTCGCGCGATGTCGTGTCGGTGTTTCGCTCCGACTTGATGCAAATCGATTCGCTCGCCGTGCCGCACGGTATCGTGCCCGCACTGGCCTTTCGAGTTCGAATCGGCGGTAAGACTCTTGTCTTTGGCAGTGATCAAAACGGCAGTAACGACGCTTTTATCGATTTTGTGCGCGACGCGGATGTCTTAGTGATGCACCTTGTTGTCCCAGAGGGCGTGCGCGGCCCCGCTCGACGGTTGCATGCCGCACCCAGTCGCATCGGCGAAATTGCCCGCGACGCCAATGTGTCGCACTTGGTTCTAAGCCATTTGATGGCGCGCAGTTTGTCGACACTTGACGACAATTTGGCGCAGGTGCGCAAACGCTACAAGGGCCCGATCACCGTGGCACACGACCTACTCTGTATTGATCTGGATTCGTCCGGTTAGTGATCGTGTACAAAGCATCGAGCAGATGTTTAGTGCAGCACCGAAATAAGGGCGATCGCAACACCCCCAACAACCAGCGCAGAAAACAAGCCCACGGCAAGCGGACGCATACCGATCGTCAGCAGTCCACGCACGCTCGTACCCAACCCGACCGCAGCCATGGCAACCGCCAGACACAGTTCGGCGAACGATTTGGTGTAGCTCACAATTTGTCGCCATTCTTCGGGCGACCAGATACCAAAGGCGAGATCACCGGCATCGCCGAGGGTGCGTAGCAAACTCATCGCCGCAAACCCTAATACGAACAAAGGAATCATGCTATACCAGGGGGCCGTTTCGGTGTCTTGCCCTGCATTTTGTCGGTGATAAACGATACTCATGAGGGGAATAACAACGAGCATGCCCAGATTGCGCACGAGCTTGGTCACGGTCGCCACGTCTAGCGCCTCGGGACTGCCGTAGAACTGCTGATACACCAGCCCCGCGCCCGCCACCTGAGCCGTCTCATGCACCGACGTACCCAGAAACAGGCCAGCGGCAAAGCCATTGCCATCAAACAACCAGTGGCCGATAAACGGGTACGTCAGCATCGCTAGCACACCGAACAGTGTGATACACGCGACGGCGTAGCTGACCTCGTCGTCTTTGGCTTTGATGGCCGGCGCCGTAGCCACAATTGCGGTGGCGCCACAAATGGCAGTGCCCACGGCAATGAGTGTCGACAAACGACCGTTAACACTGAGCCAGCGCCCGAGAAGATTGACCAAGACCAGCGCAGCGATCACCGCGCCAATGATAATCGGCAGACTCTTAAGACCGATCGATCCGGCTTCATACAGGCTTAAGCGAATGCCGAGCAGCACAATACCAAGACGCAACACGCGCACCAGTCCAAACCGAATGCCGGGTAGGAACAATGCCGGCAGCGGCAATGTATTGCGGACGATAATACCGAGCACAATGGCCATCATGATGGCACTGACGGGGCTTTTTGCCAGACCCATCAAGTCGGTTCCGATCCAATCCGAACTGGCGTGTCCGGCCAGTGCAATAACCAACGCCAAGAGTAAGCCAGGGAGCACTTTCATAGGGGGGAGCCTGCGTGAAAAGTCGGTAGTATAGAGGCATCCGCAACCGCGATGCCAGTCTCATGCATCGTGCCGAATAGGCTCACACTGAGCGTAAACGGCAAGGCAGCGTTAAACCGAAAATTGGATCCACTCAGCGCGTAAAATTGGTCTTACCCCGCGCCATTACGTGCCAGTATCGTTAGTCGTGCCCCGATGCGCCTCGACCAAGGATGCGATTCTCAAGCGATCGCGCTGTATTCGACAAGAGAGTTATTTCGAGTTGGACGAGGATGCGAGATTAAAAAATCGCGTGGCGTTGTCATGAAAGATTGCGCGTCGCTGCTCGACGCTTAAAAAATCAAACGTGTCGTAGCGTTCTATGATCTTATCGGCCGGCCAATTGTCCGTACCGAGCATAATGCGATCACCAAACCCGCGTTCAATAAACGCATGTAGCGCGGCGGCGTGCACAGGCGCGGGCAAGGCCGCATTCAGTGCGGTCATATCCACATAAATAGTGGGGTACTCGTAAAGTAAAGCGAAGGTTTCTTCCAGATAATCGATGTTATCGAGCATGGGCACCGCTGGAAATCCCGCGTGCTGCAGCCAGATCCGAAGATCAGGATACTGACGTAAAACCGGTCGAAGCTTGTCGGGGTTACCCAGGTCCGCATTGAAGTTGGGGCAACACCCGTCGGGTCGCGAGGGGCTCCCTGCGGGCGGTCCACGATTGATATGAACGGCGACCGGTATATCCAGTTCACTGGCCAGTGCCCAGTAAGGCATCATGCGCGGATCGTCGTAGGGGATACCGGCATACACATTAAACAACTCGCCCATCACCTTCAGCGTGCCCGTTTCGTAGTGTTCACGCAGCCACGCCAGATCCGGCCAGGCACTGCCGCCCCAATGACACGGGCGTCGCGCATCGCCTTGTGGAGTCCAGCATGGAAACGAGGGCCCGGCCAGAAAGCGTTCTGGTGCACGCTTGACCCAGTCCTCGACATCGCTTTCCTCATTGAGGTGCAGCACTGATAAGCGAATATTGTGTCGATCCATCTCGTGCATCACGTCAGTAAAGTAGTTCGCATCATCCATATGAAGATACGCCGCGTGAAAATGCGCATTGATTATGGCCGGTGGCACATTCGAGTCAGACACGCGAACAGACGATGGCTCGGTAGGCTCTGCCGAATCGATTTGAGGCGAGCTGGAGTCGGTCACGCAACTGCCAAGCACGAGTGTCGCGACGACGAACGGCAGGCGCCACGTGGTGGCGCTCATGTCGAATCCTCTTTTTCTTGGTTCGACGGGGTCGACGCATGTGCAACGCCTTGTGTTCTTTTTTCGACGGTCGAATCCGTGACCTGCTCGCGGACGGCTTGAGCGGCCCTAATGGAGACGGCCAGTTCGCGGACGCGAGCGTGATTGAGGCGACCCGTTTGCGGATCGAATAGCCCCCAGAGTGTGGCGCGAAAACGATTCGCAACGCAGTAACCGAGGTGACGATAGGCTTCAAACTGATTTTCGTCGAAAAATTGGTCGCCGGTCGTTTGGTGGGGGAACGCGCTGTGCTCTGCCGCGTACTGCCGAATATCCACGTAGTTGCTCACCACTTTTTCTGTTAGCGAGTTCTTAAGGTATAAGATCAGTCCATACTGATGTCCGTCATTGCCCTCGACGTCTGAGTATTCAATGACACCCATGGTGCCGTGCTTGGCCGCATAGCGATCACCGTCCTCTTTAAGCCCCACATCATCCAATTCAGGGAAATACAGATGCACACCAAAGTCCGTCCAGCACTTGCGTATGGCGTTTGCAAGATCCTCAAAGCGATGCTGCGGATCGCAACCGGCGTCGGTCACCACGATCAGTCGACACCGTCGGCGTATCAACTCATAGATACCCAAATTGTCGAAGTGGCCGCCATCCGTCAGGTTGACCCAGTCCGATGACCCGGTGGCTGAGCCGGTGAGTTCAGAAAAAAGCGGGCGTCCGGACCAAAAGGGGCGTTTGCGCCACCACGCCGTCCAGTCGGCAGCGTCTTGACCCGACGGCGTCGGTGCCGGGTTGCCAGCCCAGTAGCCCAGCCTCATATTAAACGCGGTGAGCAGGGCAGCGATTGCCGGAGACGTGTGATACCCCATATTTGGGCTAGCTGCTGCGCCAGATATGGCCAGTGCGGTGCCTAAGGTCAGACCGCGATCGTGGCGCTGCAGTGATTCACCCGACGTCACCCGTGTACGGGGGACTTTTTCTGGATCCTGACCGGACGAGAACACACGGGTTACGCGATAACCGCCCACATCGATACCATGACTGTTCTTACTCGAAAAGCCAACAAAATTGGGGGTCAACGTGAAGGACGCGGCGCGCCGAGTCTGCCACGCTAGGTCGTCCCCGCCCGTCATGTTAACGGTGGCATTCACCAGCGGCAGGGGGCGCTGTCGATCGAGTGCGGACAGCGGTATATCGTCGGCGGTATCGAATCCGGTGAAGGGGTGCGGCCGCCGTTGCTCAACCAACGAGGCGCCTAGATACGCACGCACCAGTCGATTGCGATACATCGCGTGAGCCGAAAAAATATTGATGTCCAGACCGATGGTGATGAACCCAAAGGCGGCGAGCGCCACGAGAAAGGCCACTCCAGACTGAACGAACGAAATGGAACTCAATTCAGTGGCGGCGAGACCGATCGCTTCGGCCAGAGTTAGATCGCCCCGCCAATACGCGGCGTCGCCCATCGACACCATGAGCGTGTTGAGTCCCCACGCAACGAGCATGGCCATGCCGATTAAAAACAGCCAAGGCGCGAGCAGCATGATGACGCGCTTGATCCAAGAAGACCGGGTTGATTGGTTGCTCCCAGCGAGGCCGCCGCTGGCATTACTCGCGATCAACGCACCGGCCCCTGACGCGCCCACCCAAGCAGCCAGCATCGCAAAACCGCCGTTGCCAAGCCAACGGAAAAGCGGCGGCGTGTAAAACACCAGAGCAAACACCACGAACCAAATTAAGATGGCGAAGAGTACAAACCCACCGATTCGTGCCCACCATTCGCGGTGCATCTCCGAAAACAAATCGCCGGATGTGCCGATATGAATGGTAACAATGAATGAAATTGCCAAAAGCAAAACAGGGGGGCCGGCGGTAATCAATGTGTGCAGATGGGTGGGTTGTCCGGCCCAGTCGGCACTGAGAAGATGTGCGCAGCCATACGCAATTCCGCCGAACACCAAACCGGAAACGATCAGAGCGACTAAAGCGTGCAGGGCCTTAAGCGGCGCGCGAAAGAGTCTCTTGCGTTGCCCGCCAACCCGGCGAATACCGAACCGATACGCGCCGTACCCACACGCCCAGGCGATCGAGTAGGTGATGACACCTAAAAGCAAGTAGCTCGATAAGGGGGCCACGCTGCCAATAAGAGGCGCCGATACCACGATCAACCAGCACGCCACGACGCACCCAAATACCAGAGCGGAATTGACGATTCGCATGCGAAAAGAGGCGTCACCGACTGCCGTAGTGAAGTCGACACGCGACGTGCGTTCATAGGTGTCTGGCGCCTCGCCGCGACCCCTGGGTTGGCGGCGTGCGCGAGTCGGAACGTTCGCGATCTGGCTGCCAAACACACCCAAAATGAACAGCAAAAGTACAATTCCGGCGGTGAGCAGAACGTCAGGCAACGTTGATCCAAACAGTCTTGTAGACACACGGAACGCAATGTTCTGCGCAACCGAGGAAACAACATAGGGTACAAGCAGTAAACAGGCGAGCATGGAAATTAACGCCAGTTGGAGCAGTACAAGGTTGCGAATAAAGATGGAAACCAGCGCCAACATATCGCCGGACAAACCAAGCTTCGGCACCAGATAATTGCTGTAGCGGCGCAGAAAACGCACCGCCGCGTGTTCGAGCGGTGGGAAACCACTGTTGGTGGGCGAAGCCGTCATGCCAGATAACTCGTTCCACGTTGCGCCGGTGGTCGACTGTTCCTCATCGCACGGATGTGAGGTTACGCGGCCACTCATTTCGTTGACAAAGCTCGCGTCGGCGACACGTTCGGTTTTCGTCGCTTCCCGGTGAATCCAAGCGCTGAGCCACGACCCGATATAACCGCCACCCGAAACGGTGGACAGATAATCAAACCGTGAGAGCAGACTGTGACGCCGCTCGGCTTTATGATCCGGCGTCTTTTTGGCGAGCGCTTGGATAACGCCTAGATTGAAGGTAGCGCTACGAATGCCACCACCTGAAAACGCCAAGCCAACAAGGTTACGCGAGTGCGCCGTCGTGTAAGGGGAACTTCCCTTATCGATTCGAGAAGGATCAACGTTTGCATCCGTATGGTTGGTCGTGTCATCCCGAAGCGACGCAATGGCCTCTAGCTCACGGGAGAGCACCTGTTCAAACGAGTAACTGGCCTTATCCGAAAGACTCATCGCACATTCCTAATGCTAGTTTAGCTTGAGAGGTGAGAACGGCTATCACCTTGAATCCTAACGCGATGTCGATCAAAATTCACGGCTAATTGCGCCCGACATGCGTCAACGCAAACCGCAAGTGGTTGAAATTAGCCGTGTGAACCCGGGATAAGAATGAGCCGCCTGCACCGTCTGACGACGTCATTCCTCAGACTCAATACCCATGCGCTACGCACGAACACGCGCACTCGCGCAAAAGGCGGGGAAACGTCGGTCAATACGACGCCACGCTTGCGTTCATCGAAATGTGGGCGTGCAGCTTAACTTCGGTGACAAAGCCAATAGTTACGAACGTGGGCCGTAACAATCATGAGTGACGCAATCACCATTAGGCGACGTTCCCAGTCGTGTCCGAATAAATCGTGGCCGACCGTTGCGAGTGTAATGAAGAGGGTCAAGCTGATGGCACCCAGGGTGAGAACGAGCCAATCTCGATGATGTCGAGATCCGATAAAAAACGCGATAAAGGCACTGGGCACAACAACAAACAGCAGCAACCAATGGAAGGCATCCTCATTGAGCAGCAGTGGGGGCAGGGAGCTGCCCGTTACCAACAGCGTGGGGAGTAGCAAACAGTGAACCGTGCAGACAATGGAGCCAAAGGCGCCAATGCCGTCGGCGATACGTTGGATAATCCCAGAATCGGATGCAATCATGGTGGTCGGTAAGTGGAGGCCAACGGATGAATATACGGCATTTTGGCAGGGGCGCAAGCGCTTTGGCGGGTCACCATTCAATTGTGCCGATACGCGCGACGAAACGTTGGATTCAGGGCAGATATTGCGAACCCAGCGGGGTATTATAGTGTCAAAGAGCACTGTACCTCGATGACTTAATGAATAGGGCCAAATCTATGCGGACAATCGATACGAGACTCCTTCCATTTGTTCTGATCGCGTTTGGTCTCAGCGCATGCGGCGACCAGCATGACCATCATTCGCACGAGAGTTCGGACAACCACGACGCCGTGGCTGATCATGACGCGCACGCATCAGGCGACCACGAAGAAAACCACCACGACGGGGATCATGACGATCACATTAGTCCTGGCGAAGTTGGTGAATCCGCTGACGCGGGTACCGTACGGCAAATTGGTGCACACCTACATGGTGATGCGAAGCTGGCCATCGCGCTTGAAAACAACACGCTTTTTATCGAGTTTGAAACGCCCGTCTATAATCTCACGGGATTCGAGTATGCCCCGGCAACAGCCGAAGAACGCGCCGCGGTTAAAACCGCCGAACAGCAGCTCGCTTCGCCCGGCACGCTCTTTGAACTCAACGCCGAAGCCGACTGCCGAGCTGCAGAGGTTAACCCGAAGCTGACGTTCGATGATGATCATTCGGACGATCACTCAAGTGATCATGATGACCATAGTGAAGATGGTCACGATGACGAGCATGACAAAGACGGCCACGAAGAGGATCATCACGCGCATGAGGATCACGGCAAGGACAGCCATGACAAGGACCATGAAGGCCACGATGGTGACCACGCAAAAGAGGGCCACGATGACGATCATTCCAGCGAACATCGAGATACGCGTGTCACCTATCAGTTTCGTTGCGGCCAACCCGCGCGACTGACGGCGATCACGGTGCGCTTGTTTGAGGCGTTTCCGCGACTTGAAGCGCTCGACGCCATTTATCTTGATGACGATCAGCAGCTTTCAAAATCGCTCTCGCCCTCGGATAACACTCTCAACCTGAAACGTTAAAGAGCTCTGTATGAAACGTGTGATCCCTTTTTTGTGGCTCGTCATCGCAGTCTGTCTAGCAGGCTGTTCGAACGATGCGAGCGACGCCACCGATATGACGCCCGAGCAACAAGCCGCCAAACTAAAAACCGTGGAAATCAGTTGGGAGCAGCTGATGCCCAAAGGTGAGGAGGAACGCCTCGAGGCACTGTATTCGCAATACTACGCTGAGCTGGAAAGGCAGTTTCAAGAAGACGCTGAGGCCTTAGCGAGTGGCAATCTGCCCGAAGGCGAATCTCAGGATTTGGTTGCGGCGATTGTCGAGGGCAGTGCAAACGACACGATGGAGCAGATCGGCACCTACAACACGGTGCCCGAACTCAATGGTCAGTCGGTCAGAATCCCCGGTTACGTCGTGCCGTTTGATTTCAGTGCCGACGCCCTCTATACCGAGTTTTTACTTGTTCCGTATTTTGGTGCGTGCCTGCACACGCCGCCGCCGCCGCCCAATCAAATCGTCTTTGTGAAGGCTGAGCCTGGCGCTTTGATCGCCGATTTGTATGAGCCGGTTTGGGTAGAGGGTGTACTCAAAACGGGACAGTTTGATTCGACGCTGGGCAATAGTGCGTATGAATTGACGCTGAAGAAAGTCGAGGCCTATGCCTACTGAGTCGGTCCTTGAGCTGCAAGCGGTACGATTCGGTTGGGAAGCCGGCCACGAACTCATACACATTGATCACTTTGCCATCGCGTCCGGTGAAAGCGTTTTTTTGCAGGGGCCAAGTGGTTCGGGCAAGAGCACCTTACTGGGTTTAATCGGCGGGGTGGTGTCCCCTCAGGCCGGTGAAATCACGATTCGAGGAGTCAAACTGGTTTCTCAGGTGCCCGCGGCACGTGATCGTATTCGCGCCGATCATTTGGGCATTATTTTTCAACAATTTAACCTGTTGCCCTATTTAACCGTGATCGACAACATCACGTTGCCTTGCCTGTTTTCTCGTGTACGCCTGGCGCGCAGTCGTCAACACTATGGCGATCCTCGGAAGGAAGCGTTAACCCTACTGGATCGCCTTGGACTGCCCCAAGCGGTGGTTCAGCAGCCGGTGAGTAAATTGAGCGTCGGACAACAACAGCGCGTGGCCGTCGCACGAGCGCTCATCGGTGGTCCGAGCCTGATTATTGCCGATGAACCGACGTCAGCGCTCGACACAGAAAATCGCGATCGATTTATTGAGCTACTCAACCAACAGCGACGGGAACTCAACTCCAGTTTACTGTTTGTGAGTCACGATCCGACGCTAGCAAAGCACTTTGACCGCGTGGAGGCCATTGATCAGATCAATGCCATCCGGGTGGCCGAATCATGAATCGTTTTCCTGTACTGAAGCTGGCGCTGGAGTCGCTAAAGTCTCGGCGAATGACCGCGCTACTGACGATCATTTCTATTGCGACCGCCGTCGCATTGTTTATCGCCGTCGAAAACTTGCGGCATGGTTCTCGCGAGAGTTTTGAGCGAACTATTTCGGGCACGGATTTAATTGTTGGTGCGCGATCAAGCGCCATTAATTTGGTGTTGTACTCCGTGTTTCAAATTGGTGATGCCACCAACAATGTGAGCTGGGAAACATACGAAGAGATCGCCGACCGTGACGAAGTGAAATGGACCGTACCGATCAGTTTGGGCGACACCCATAAAGGTTATCGTGTCGTGGGCACGACCGATGCGTATTTTGCGCATTATCGCTACGCCAGCGATGAATCGCTTCGGTTTGCCGAAGGCGGCATATTCGATGACCTATTCGACATCGTCATCGGCGCCGAAGTGGGGCGGAGGCTCAACTACACGCTCGGCAGTACACTGACACTGTCTCATGGAACGGGCGGAACGAGTTTTTCAGAGCACAAAGACAAACCGTTTCGCGTGTCCGGCGTACTCGCACCCACCGGCACACCGGTGGACCGCACGGTCATCGTGAGTCTACCGGCCATCGAGGCCATTCATCTTGGTTGGAAAAACGGCACACCGACCGGCATGAGTCGGGCGTTAACGCCCGAACGCGTTCGCGAGCTCAATCTCCAACCTGGAGATATAACCGCCATTTATTTGGCGGCCACGTCACGCATCCAAACGCTGAAGCTGCAGCGCGATTTGAATACGTATCGTGCTGAGCCACTCCAGGCGGTTATACCAGGCGTGGCGCTCAGTCGACTTTGGCAAATGATGTCGGTTGCCGAACGCGCGCTAGCCACGGTATCCGCATTTGTCATTTTCGTGGGACTCGTCGGCATCGTCACCTCCATTTTGACCAATCTCAATGAGCGCAGACGCGAAATGGCGATTCTGCGCTCGGTCGGTGCGCGACCTCGTCATATCGTCGCGCTGCTGGTCAGCGAAGCGGCCTTGCTTGCCTTCATCGGCGCAACACTGGGCGTTATGTTGGTTTACGGCGTGAGTTGGTTGGTCAAAGACTGGCTCTCCTCACACTTCAACCTCGGTACCCTAGCATTAGCACCCGGTGGCTTTGATATCGCCGTCGTGGCGGTGATCACGCTGTTGGCCGCTTTGTTTGGTATCCCGCCCGCGTTGGTTGCGCTTAAGCGATCGCTCGCCGACGGCCTGTCGATACGTGTGTGAGTGTCGGTGCCGATCTTTAAACAGGGGCACCGTTGTAAGACGGCAATCAGCTACTGATTACGCGCGGTATCTTCCGTCGTGTCGTCTTTTTTTTCATCGAGCTGACTCTTTGCCGAATTCGATGCACGGAGGGCGGTGTTAGAGAAACTGGGACGCGTGCGTTTCGCCGCCTTGGCCGCCGCATCGGCACTTACCGACGAGTAGGTCGTTGTCTCGCCATAGGCGTTGGCATCTGGATTGTAGGGTTGCCACTTCATACCGTAAGGGCTTCCACCAAATCCGTCATGAAACCCGCACGCCAGCGCGCATGGGGAGAGGGCGAGTGCCGCGACGAGCGCCGCTGCATGGAGTCGAGAGATCATGGCGTAAGTCTATGAAACCGACCGAGAAAGTCAAGTCGCCGCCCATTAGCTCGAAATAATATATCCTTAAAAATCAGAATGATATTATTGATATTTAAGAGACAGCTTGAAGCTGTGTTAAACACATTTTACGTTTTGGGCGGTGCTCCACCTCCCAATTCCGCTAATCGTTGAAGGCACCAATGTTGCCGCCGTAGCGGCCAGTACCGAGCGTAGCGGGATTTTGCGGAGTGAAGTCCCCGTTTGTTTCGTTCACAAAATCCGGATCAGCCCAGATCGTTGACTGATCGGGATTGATGCTCAACTCGCCGCCCTCAAAGTCTGACAGCGCTGTTTGCCAAGCCGGTAGACCGACAAATCGGTATGCCGTCAAAGTCCCAAGATCCAAGGTCCAGGCTGGGCCTGATCCTTGCCACACCATATTGTTATCGCTGTACGCAATCGAGTTTTGAATCGATGGGCTAAACGGGCGCTGTGACACCAGCAAATCGGCGCCGGGCCGAACAAACAAATTGTTGTAGTTCTCGAAGAGCGCGATGCCGTTCAAATTGAGCGCTGGTCCGGTCACATCTACAAACGTGTTATTGAAGACTTTCACGCCCTGCGACTGTGTACCGGCACGATCAAGATCGGAGTCCAATACCGACTCACTCGTGCGAACCAGATTGCCGAGAAATTCGATGTCCTGCATCTGCCCAAGTCGATTGGCATCGGCTTGGAGGTGCAGGGCGCGCGCAACGTTTTCAAATTCGTTTTGTCGAACGCTCACCGCGTTCATCGCGCTACCGGCCGTACGCAATGTCACGCCCGCGTCGACCGAATGAATGACATTGTCTTCAATACGGATATCGCTCACTGCGTCGTTTGCGACGGCCGGCGAAGACGTGACGGAAGACGATGAATACACGTCATGAATGCGATTTTCTTTTATCTGCGACTCGCGTGTATTGGCCAGTCGAATGCCGCCGACATCATGATTGCCAAACACGTTTCTAATCAGTGTGCGCTCAATCGTAATGTCGGAGGTTGTACAGCCTGATAGAGACGTCGTGATACCGGCGTCGTTGGTCTGACGAATTTCGATGTTGCGCACGATGACGTGGCTCACGCAGTTCAACAACAACCCCACCACTGGCTCATCGCTCGACGCTGCCGTTTTACCTTGATCGATCACCGGCGTCGGAAAATCGCCCACAATCGTGATTGGCAGGTCTAGGAGGCCGGACTGGTTGAGCACAAATCCTCGAACGCCATCGACCGCCGTGCTGTCGTTATCGCGATACGGCGAGGCGGCCGGTTCGATAATGAGCGTATCACCGGGTTCAAGGATATCGAGTCCTCGCTGTAGCGAGGCAAAGGGCGCCGTAATGCCGTCATTGTCATCGGACGCAGTGGGATCATCCGCATCGACTACGTAGGTTTTGCGCCCATCTGCAGTGCCACTGTCGCCGGTGCCGCCGTCCCCGGAGCCACTGTCTCCCGAGTCATTGTCACCCGAGCCATCACCGCCCGAATTATCACCCCCCGAGTCATCGCCGCCAGAATCGCTGCCGCCGTCGTCGCCACCGGAATCACCGCCGCCGCTGTCATCGCCGCCTGAGTCGCTGCCACCTGAGTCGCTGCCGCCGTCACCGGTTCCGCCGTCGTCACTGCCCGCACCGCTGTCATTGCCCGACGAGTCATTATTGCCCCCATCGCTCGCGCCCGTGTTGGTATCCGCAGCGGGATCGATTTCGGCCCGGTCGCCACCGCTCACGGAATTACCGCAGGCGGAGAGTGATAGGCACACCAAAAATACCAATAAACCGTTGGTTAACTGACGAACAAATCGGGACGGTCGGCTACGACCAATCAGGGCGGAGAAAAACATGGTGACAAAGCTTGCTACTGCGTTCTGTAATGTTGTAACGTTACACTAATTCGGGTCATGGCGTCCAGGCAAAAGCCGTCGTGATCAGGATGCAAAAGTGCCTGTCGGGGAAGACGAAAGACAGGTAGCATAATTAAATCCAAGGGGAACTACGATGAAAGTCATAAGCAAACTGGCAGCGGCGCTCCTGTCCGTGGCGGCATTAGCCGTGTCGGGCCAGGCGCTGGCGCAACACTCAGACGTTGAAATCGGCGTCGAAGGTGGCTCGTTGGTTGTTGAGAACGGCGAAGCCATGGCCAACGGCGGTGTCTTGTTTGAAGCCGAGTTCGGCGAACTGGGCTCACCATTTGGCACTGAAGATCCAGGTTTTGAGCTGGACGACGGTCTTTTTAACGAAGACGAGATACTCGCATTCATGGCGGTGGGTTCGCTGCAAGCTTGGGACGGTGCCAGCTGGTCTAGCGCGAATGTGCCCAGTGCTGTGGAAATTGCTGCGACCGATGTTCTGGGTATCGATACCGTATGGACAGCCGGCGGCGTGAGCAACAGCGGCGGACTGATCGACGCAGCGGATGATGAAGGCGGTGTGCACAGCCACATTGATTTCGGCATCAGCAATCCAGCCGGCGGTGATCCAGCTAACGGCGCCTACATGATCGAAATCATGCTGTTCGGCCTCGCGGCTGACCAAACGACTCAGGTCTACGGTGCTTCTCAGTCTCTGTTCTTGGTATTCAACCTCGGCCTTGACCACGAAGATTTCGAGCTGGCTGTCGACGCGCTGCTGGCTCAGCCTGTGCCAATTCCTGGCGCTGCCGTGCTGTTCCTGTCCGGTCTGCTGTCCATGTTTGGGCTGCGCCGTCGTAACAACGCGTAAAAGGCTTTGAATTCGCTTCGCAGACAATTTGCGAAACGTGAAGCGCCCATCTTTCGCCGATTCAACTCGGCGGGGATGGGCGCCGTCTTTTTGTGTGCGGTGGTCTGCCTCACACCGCCATGGACTATGGCGCAATCGACCGATCCCGAGACCAAGGCGCCCAATGGCGATGATGTCGAAGAGGTTGAAGTGGTCGGCACGCGCGATGAGGATATTTCTGGTGTATTGGGTCAACCGGCCGATTACATCAGCGGCGACGATCTGCGCCTGAAGTTAAGTAGCACGATCGGTGAAACCATCGCCACCGAAGCGGGCGTGCACAACGCCTCGTTTGGCCCTGGCGTTGGGCTACCGGTGCTGCGGGGTCTGTCCGGGGTGCGAGTTCGCGTAAGCGAAGGCGGAATCGGTGCCTGGGATGGTTCGACCATTAGCCCAGATCATGCGAGCACCGTTGAAGCCGTGTTGGCAGATCGTGTTGAGATTGTTCGCGGGCCGTCGACGCTTCGCAACGGCAGCAGCGCTATCGGCGGCGTAGTGAATGTCGAAACGAATAGAACCCATAGCCGATCATTGGATGACCCGTTCCACAGCAGTGTCGAAACGCGCTACGAGGTTCTGAACCACAACCAGCGCACGGTCGCGGCTAAGCTCGATCTTCAAATGTCCAAATTTATTGTGCACGTCGATGGTTTTCACCGGGAACATGGCGATGTGGACATCCCCGGTATGGCCATCGATGAACAGGCGGTGGCTGAGCAATTTTTCTTTAACGCCTCGCAGGACAACACGGACGGCTTTATCGCCAACACCGATGCAGAGGCGTACGGCGGCGCCGCTGGCATCTCCTATATCGCCGATAATGGCTATCTTGGCTTTTCGGTCAGTCAGCTCGACAACAATTACGGCATTCCTCCTGGCGCGCACACCGAGCCTCTCGATGCGGGCCCTGACCACGTTCATCTCGCAAATGGTATTGGTGGATCGCCCGACATTCGCATCGATTTGGCGCAGACACGCTATGATTTTAATGCCGGTCGTGTATTTGAGCGCGGTCCGTTATCGGCAATCGACTTGCAAATCGGCGAAGTGGACTACCAACACGTTGAGTCAGAAGAGGGTGCGGCGGGTACCTTGTTCGAAAGCGACGTTACCGAAATGCGGGTCAGCATTGAGCATGCCCCGATATTTGGCCTTACCGGGGAGTTTGGTGTCCACCGGGTAGACAAATTTTTTGCCGCGGTTGGCGCGGAGAGTTTTATTCCGCCCAGCGACACAGAATTAATTGGGGCCTTTTTGATCGAGCGGTTGCAGCTCGACGAGTGGACACTTGAGGCCGGTGTCCGGGTTGAGAACGTCACAGTCACGCAGCTTGAGCCGACGGCGCCACTGCGCCCAAACCTGCAGCAGTTTATGCACGATGAGATCGACTACGATCTATTTAGCTTTTCAGCGGGTCTGACTTACGCGCCCGATAAAACAAACACGTTCAGTCTCTTGTTAGGACAGTCGGCACGCGCGCCGGACGTTCAAGAATTGCTGGCGTTGGGTCCGCATTTAGCCACCCGGTCGTTTACCATCGGATCACTCATTCGTGGCCAACATGCGCTGAATCCAGAAACGTTTAATAGCATCGATCTTGGCTGGCAATATCAAGGTGCCGCAGGCAACGTATCGGTCGAAGTGTTTTACACAGAGGCCGATGATTTCGTGTTTCAAAATAACACGGGCGTGTTTTACGACCTGTCGGAGCAGTTCTTCCGCTTTAACTGTGCGCGCATTGAAGAGTGCTTACCGGTATACGAATACGAACAAGCCAACGCGACGCTCCAAGGTGTGGAGTGGCGCTGGGAGTTTCCGCAGTGGGCGTTGGGCGAGGGACAGCTGGGTGTTGAGCTGTTTGGTGATCGAGTTCGTGGCCGCCTGAAAAGTGGCGAAGACTTGCCACGCATGCCGCCACAACGATGGGGTATCGGTGCGAACTGGACCTCGAATAGTTGGGCGACGAGTCTGCGTGTTACGCACGCGGTGGCGCAACGCTACCCAGGGCTTAACGAAACCGAAACACCGGCGTACACCGATCTCAGTGGCAATATCAGCTATGTCATGGCCGGTCCGCGCGACGGGCGTACACTGTTTTTCGTGCGTGGCAAAAACCTGATGGACGAGCAAATTCGGCACGCCGCTTCTTTCCTACGCAACTTCGCTCCGGAGCCTGGCCGTACGGTGGAAGTTGGCCTGCGCTTCGATTACTAAGTCTGCTAAGTCATGATCCGAACATCCGCTTTCTGTGCCTGTCTGATGGCCGCGTCTATCTCAATCCCGGTCTCCGCTCAAGTAGCGACCTGTAACGACTTTGGTCACTTCGATGTGTTTATCGACATCATTGAGCGTGATGATCACAGCCGACAACTTGCTGCGCGACGAGACACCCCCGACACCAATGCCTTCATCTTTACCTTAGACGCCAATGATCGACAGCTGTTGGTACCGGCCGACTTTGGCGATTTTGGGGGCGGCCCTCACAAGACAGACGACCCCGGCTGGGTTATCGATCAAGGTGGATTTGAAGCGAACGACGTGCTCTGGTTTCGAGCACTGGGATCGTTGAACTACTACAATCCGCAGACGAGCGCCTGGCAGTCGGCGCCACCGTCGGGCGAGCGGGTGCGCTTTTTCGGCGCGATTCCGCCCGATGTGTTCTTCAATGGTGACCCAGATGAATTGGCGTTCTATCAGCAGGGTACTATCTGGTCATCCGAGGGATTGGCCGGACCCACCGAGTCGGCCATTGAGCAAGCATCGTCGATTGGCACCGTGCACACCCATCTTGATTTCTGCATTGAGGACAGTACCGGCGATTGTTCAGAGCCCGGTATTGGTAATACAGGGAACCCGGCCGTCGGAGCTTATCTAATCGAGCTGCAGCTCTTTTCGGATGCAACCGATGGCAACGATGATGCACGCTATCGAGACGCGGATCCGGTCAAGGTTATTCTCAACAATGGCCTGGTTGCCGATGAGTGCGCGAATGCGATCGAGGCGTTGTCCAACCGCCGTGCTGAGCCTCAGGCGCCAACGCCTGCTTCCGGTATTCTCGTGATCGGCGGCGAGTGAACGGCACACGCTGGGCGCTGTATGCGCTCCTTTTTCTTTCCGGTAGTGCAGGCCTTGCCTACCAGTCCATTTGGACCAAATTATTCACCGTGTCGCTCGGTCACGAGATGCCGAGTCTATTGGCGGTGGTGGCCGCCTTCTTCGGTGGCGTGTCGCTAGGCGCCTGGCTGCTCAGTAAGACCATTGCACAGTCCAGGTATCCCGGGCGCTGGTACGCTGGATGCGAGTTAGCCATCGGTGCCTGGGCGCTGGTAACGCTCGCCTTACAACCGGTATTTAACTCGCTGGCGCTGTCGCTAATTGGCGTTGAACCGCATCCGTTATACCAGTGGACAGTTGCGTTTGGTCTGTTGTTTTTGATTTTACTACCAGCCACGTTTGCAATGGGTGCCACGCTACCGGCGATGGAGCAAGTGATCGCTCGTCGTTCAAGCGACACACGGGTTGTTGGCGGCGCGTATGCTGCCAACACGCTCGGTGCGGTGGCTGGCGTACTGGCGAGCGTTTTTTGGCTGCTTCCGACATTGGGTCTGCGCTTTGCGCTGCTGTTGTTTGCCGCGGTAAACGTCCTGTGCGCCGTGGGCATTGTCCTGTTTAAGGAGCGGCCGCCGATCGATTCGGAACCGGTGGCCAAAGAACGGTCTACGGCGGCGAATCAATGGTTGGTCATGTTGTTTGCCACGGGTTTGCTGGGCATTGGCTATGAAGTGTTGGCGGTGCGCGTGCTGTCGCAGGTGTTCGAGGGAACCTTGTTTAGTTTTGCGACGGCACTGGCGGTGTACTTGGCCTTTAGCAGTGCCGGTGCCGCGTTTATTCAGCGCCGTATTGAGCAGGCCATGGCCCGCAATTGGTTACCGCGACTTATCCTCGGACTTGGTTTTAGTTGCTGGCTTGGATTGTTGACGATGTATGCCGCTGTGGCGGTGTATCGTCGACTCAGGCTCGCGTTCGGCGACACGATGTTGGATGTGTTCCTGTCGGAGATGATGCTCGCGTTAAGTGTTTATGGTCTCCCGAGTCTGTTTATGGGCGCCCTGTTTGCGCTGCTTGCGCAACACTACCGCGAGGAGCGCGGTGAGGTGGGGCGTGCGCTGAGCATCAATACACTCGGCGCCGCGCTTGCACCCATTGTGTTCGGCATCGTGCTGTTGCCGTTGCTGGGTGCCAAATGGTCTCTCGGCGTGGTGTGCGTTGGCTATTTTGCGTTGCTGCCATTGGCGTCTGATCCCCAAGATTTGCGAGGCCGTTGGGTCATACCCGCCACGCTCATTCTGCCGGTGGTGGCACTGCTTCTGATTCCGCCTCTGCAAATCGTTACGCTGCGCAAGGGCGAAATGCTGGTGACGTTTAATGAAGGGGTGATGGCGACAACTGCCGTTGTGGAGCAGGGCGGAGCACGCAATTTACGTGTGAATAACCGTTATCAAATGGGCGGCACAACCACGGCAGCGCTGCTCTTTCAGCAAAGACAAGCCCATCTGCCGATTCTATTTCATGGCGACCCCCAAAACGCTCTGATCCTGGCCGTAGCCAGTGGCGCAACGGTCGGTGCTGCGGCAGCCCATACAGATTTACAGGTCGATGCGGTTGAGTTGGTCCCCGAAGTATTGAACCAACTCGACTATTTCTCACCCCACAACGGCACCCCGCAACGCAAAGACAACGTTCGCTTCATTGCGGCCGACGCGCGTCGCTTCGTGCGCACAGCCGCCGATCAGTACGACGTCATCGTCGCCGATTTATACCATCCAGCCCGCGATGGGGCGGGCATGCTGTTTACCGAAGAGCACTACACGGCCATTCGTTCGCGACTGTCGGCGGATGGGTTGTTTTGTCACTGGCTGCCTTTCCATCAACTCGATATGGACGGCGTCGAGCTGATCACTCGCACCTTTCTAGCTGTGTTCCCCGACGCCAAGATGATAATCGCCAGTGATAATCTCAATTACCCTGCGCTTGGCCTCGTCACTGGTTTGGACGAGTCG
Source organism: Pseudomonadota bacterium (assembly GCA_039028935.1). Classification (NCBI taxonomy): domain Bacteria; kingdom Pseudomonadati; phylum Pseudomonadota; species Pseudomonadota bacterium. The sequence continues at coordinate 32,973 of JBCCHD010000017.1, forward strand.
TTACTCCGAGAAGGCTACTTGCGCGAGCGGGTGACCGACACCAAAACCAGGCAAGCGCTTCAGGCCTCGTTGATTCGTAATGACTTACAGCTTTTCTCAAGCGTCGTCCTGGATACCGATGCACTGATCGATCTAGCCGGTCGCGGTCCATTGAATACGGATAATCGGCCGATCTTGTCTTACGCGGGGCCGCAATTCACGTATAACCGCAAGAGTCAGCCCTACGGACGCATGATGGCGCTCATCGATCGGTACGAAGAGCCCTCAACGCGACTGTTTTCCGATGAAGTCAGTAATCGGTCCGCCTTTCTTCCGCGGTTTCACCGTTACCTCAAAGCCCGCAATCAATACTTGCGAGGTTTGCAGCGTCACGTCGAAATCGGTCAAGAAGCGGCCATTCCACTGTATTTGGACGCCGCACGCTTAAGCCCGGACCACGAGACCGTCATCGCTCAGCTGTTTGGCTTGGCAACCCGCTTGGCGAATACTTCGCCGAACGAAGCGCGCGCGTTAGTGGATGAGCTAGTACAGATCCGGCCGGATCTTGAACCGCTACGTTCACTTCAGGAGCAGCTTCAGAATCGCACCCGTCGTCGACCCTAGCGCAGTCAATTGGCGTCGATGAAACGTCAGACAATGCCGAGTACGGCACCGTCGTTACGGGTGTGCAGGATGAACGTGGAGTTCAATCAATTAAACGTGCCGATGCGTTCTTCAACGCACCGGCACGCGATCGAACAAGGCCTAAAGACTACACGCAGCGCTGGTGCCGCTTGGCCCCGGTGTTGCCAGGAAGAAGGGGACAAACTGGCTGATGTCGAGGAAATTGACCACACCGTCTGAATTCAGATCGTAAAGCGGTGACGTCGTGCTTAAAAACTGGCTAGACAGCGCCGAAAAATCGATAAAATTGACGACGCAGTCGTTGTTGAAATCCGGATCACACGCGTTACCGTATCCATCGCCGTCGGTGTCGACCTGACTGGCATTTGCAACGACAGAACAGTTGTCGACGTTATCGCCGACCGAATCGCCGTCCGCATCGGCTACCGTGAGTAGCGCATCAACCGCCACATCAAAGTCGCTATCGCTCAAACCCAAATTGAACGCGATCATGATCGGTGCTGAATCGTCGTACACCTGAGTTACCTGATCGCTGGCCACGCCAAAGAGTTTAAATTGGATGAGGTAAGCTCCGGCGGACGGATCGCCCACGCCAAGGGTGTTTTCAACCTCAAAATCGATGTGCGTGTGAATACCGCCGCTGGAATCGGCTGCGTCGACGAACCCGCTAGCATTGGTGACACCGGAGGTCTCAATGAGACTCTGGCTACCGAGAATATCGGTAATGACCACGCGCTCGTTGTCCGGCACAGCGTTGATCCAATTGGCGCCGTCCCAAAACTGCAGTGCATTCGTCGCTGAGTACGTCAAAATTTCACCTTGGATGAAATTACCGCTGTCAAAATTAAAGCCAGGATCGTCGGTACCAAACGGTGTGCCCAATTCGCCAAAATCGGCCGCGTACAAGTGGCCGCCATCCGGCATGGCCATCCCATTAAGAATGTTGATCTGAGACTGCTCTACATTCCCGATAACATCCTGATGCTGGGCCGTAGCAGAACTCGAAAAAGCCAGAAGAATTAGCGCTATTATATTGTAAAATAAAGTATTAGTATTAGGTTTCATCACCACAATCCCCACGTCGAACACAGTATTGTTACATTATAGCATTTTTGGGCGTACTATGCTGATAACGACGTGCTTGGTGACCCGACTGAACAAGCGAAATTGACGGCCACTATTGGCACCCAATTGCCGCATTAAGCCGTCGTAGAAGTGAGCGCTGTTACGCCGACAAGCGCCCCACGAATTGGGCGCGGTGAGGTTAATCGAAGTCGCGTTCTGCGTTAGAATAATATGGTGCAAAAAATGGAAAAAGCCCCATGAGCCGAGCTGTTCCCGCATCTGCTCAGCTGCCCGATAAGTGGCGCAAACTCGCCGAAGATCGGTGTGCCGAGATGGGCGCCCGTCTTACGCCGGCTCGACTGGCCGCCTACGCCGAGTTGGTGGCCTGTGACCGTGCTCTGTCCGCCTATGAGCTGGTGTCGCTGCTTGAACAACGCCAAGAACGCAAAATTGCACCGCTCACGGCGTATCGTCATCTTGAGTTTTTAATTAATGTCGGATTGGTACATCGACTCGAATCGGCACAGTCCTATTTACCCTGCGCTCATCCTGGGCACGATCATGTTAGCCAATACCTCCTATGCACCGACTGTGGCATGGTCAACGAGACCGATTCGGAAAAATTTGAGACGCTACTCAACGAAATTACCGAAGAGCAGGGGTTTGTCCCACACAATTCGGTGATTGAAGTCGCCGGATTGTGCCGCAACTGCGCGTCCAAGCCTGAATCATAGCTGAGCCAATCAACGGCTAGCTGAAAAGGGCAGCCCCACGATCAAGAGAAAGGGGGATCATGTCGAGCCCAAGAACACCCTTCGACTCGCTGTTTGATGACGTCACGCACGCGGCGCGCTATGCGGAAGGACCTCACCGATTCGTCCCAGGCTTTGATGCACTCCATCGTATGACCAGCGTATTGATCGACCAGCATGCACCCCGGGACGCTCATGTTTTGGTGCATGGCGCCGGGGGGGGGGACTCGAGATCGAGGCCTTCGCCAATGCCCATCGTTCCTGGTCCTTTGTCGGCGTTGACCCTGCCAAACCGATGCTGGACGAGGCCAGCAAACGACTCGCTTCATTTACTGATCGCGTAACGCTCGTTCATGGTTTCGCAGACGACGCGCCAAACGGGCCGTTCGATGCCGCCACAAGCCTACTGACTCTGCATTTTTTAAATGAGCGCGAACGGCTAAGGACGGTGACCGAAATTGTCCGGCGTTTGCGACCCGGCGCACCTTTTGTGGCCGTCCACTGCAGTTTCCCCCAGGATCCGGCTCATCGTGGTGTTTGCCTGGACCGACACGAGGCGTATTCTGTCGCGGCGGGCATGGATCCTAACGTGGCGCGAGAAGGGCGCGCTTCGATCGCTGAATCGCTAAATGCGCTCGAGCCTGAACAAGACGAACGGATTTTGACCGAATGTGGCCTGACCAACGTCAGCCTCTTTTATGCGGCCTTTACTTGGCGAGGCTGGGTAGGTTACGCGCAATAAGTCTTGATTTCATGGAAAATATAACAGCAAGGTGAATTTATAAGTACCGAACGGATTAGTCCCACCTATTTTCACGACTGGCTGCGGCCTGTCACTACGCTTACGCAACTTCGTCCTCGACCGGCGAGTATGATCCGCCACCGATTTACAATGCAGCCGCCGCAGTGATCCTCATGCTGACCGATGCAGGGACGACAATGCTACGGGCAACTACTCGGTCTAACCAACGCGAAGGCTTTGGTCAATTCGAAACCAAACTCAAAATGCTCACGTTCTCGACCCATCCAGCTTTCTTTATCGCTACTGTAACCGCCGATTTCAATCATAGCGACACCCCATGCAGAGAGGATCGACTGTAGCTGCGCGCGAAAGGTCGGGCAGGATTCAGGGTTGTGTAAAACATATAAAGACGCCTCGTGAATACGTTCGTTTGCCGACAAAGTGCATTCCGCGACTCGACTATTGATATTCCGTACCATACGCACACATTGATCCGAAACAATGTGCGGTACGAGACAATTGAGTGTTTTCGAAAAGTGTCGATCTTGAGCGGCCTGGAAGCAGCGCTGCGTTTCGGTCTGAACAACCCGTCGCAAATCCTCATAGCGCTCCTTGATATCGCCCGTTTTGCCCGCGCGAGAGTCGCTGACAATTTGAGCCTGTCGCCGCGCTGTCTCGCGTCGAATCTGTTTATCTCGTTCAATTCGCAATCTGCGACGTTCTTCCATTTCCGACAACCGCTGCTGTCGAGCCTGCGCTTGCGCCTGAAGATAGCTTGCGCAAATCGTGTCGAGCTCTTGCTGCCGTTGCGCCGCTTCATCCAGACCCACTAACAATGAACTCAAGGGGGCATGAACACTGCAATCGCCTGCGTGCGCGGTATGAAAATACCAGTAGCGGGCATCAGCCGGGCTTTGCGGCACATGATTGCCGTTGTCGTATCCTTGCGCGACAATTTTCATGGCGTCGACATTGCCTGAGCGTGCCGACTGCATGGCATAGTCGAATGAGTGAAACAGCGTCTTATAGTAGTTCGACAAGCCGAGTTGAGCATGGTCATGCTGCAAAAAAGCGGCCGCGTCTCGCCAATACCGAACCGTGGCTAACAAGGTGGGCTCATCGATCGCGCTGGATCGTGAAACGGCGTCGAATACTGCTTTGACACTGTCAACCTCACCTAATGACGCCGCGACGATGGTCTCTTTACCGATTGTTGAGCCTGCCAGCAAGACGGTTTGATCCAGTCGTTTCTCGTGCGCATCGGGTGCTAGAACCCGCGCCAGTTTGGTGTACGCCACATATTGCGCGCGTGTTTGATATCGAATCGGTTCAAACACGCTGGCGTCTAACCGACCCGCAGTGAGGTCGTCTATTATGGCTTGCTCATGTTGCGCCAAGTATTCCGACAAGAAGAACTTCAAATCGCGAACAAGATCACTGGTCCGACCCCTTGCGAAATTCCGATAAGGATCGACACATAGATTCGAGACAGCGAATTTTTCGTATTGGCATCGCCCCAAAATTCTCGCCCAGTGATTATTGACACGGAGCAGGTCATCGACAGCCTTAGACGTGTCGCTGATGACTGACGATTGATCATTGGGTGTGTTGTAGCCCATCAAGTCAACCACATTCTCTACGCTATACGGCAACTGGCTAATGAGCTGCGCGTAGTAATACAAAATGGCGTTGACAGATGGATAGAACGCGCTCTGCACAAACAGCGTTTCGGATTGGGGCAATGGTAGATAGCTAAGCCCTCGACCGGTCGCCCTGCGATGAGCGTAATCCGCCCGTTGCCCGTCACGGTTGAAACGATCTATCTTCTCACGAAGCGCACGCCAGGCGGCAAGTTGCTCTTCACTATTCATTGCTTTAATGGCCGGATTGCCGTCGGCGAAAAACTTCCTATGCCCAATGAAGATATCCAGCGCAGGTACCGGGGGTAAAACTGAGCTCGCCTCAACATTGGCTGTGGTCGATCCCGAGCCAGTGTACTGCTCGTGAATCGTTTGCAAATAGCTGATGGTGTTGTTAATCCCTCGACCTGACACCATTACGTTGCCCGTATCGATCAACTTGAAGCCTTCGTTACGATTAAACTCGAGGCGAAAAAGCGGCTGATCCACTTTGCTCTCGCGTGCCACAAAGACGATTTTATTCAGCCCTGGACACGATTGGCGCTCCTGATCAGCAATTGTTTTAGCCATTCGAGACCACGTGTGTCGGATGTTCCAAATCTCGGTACTGCCATCGTACTTGTTGCGACTATTCACTACCGAATAAAACACCGATACGCCGTCGTCACATCGACTGAGAGGAGAGTAAGTACCATCACCGCCTGGCAAAAAGACGCGGCGAAAATCAAATATTCCGCGATAGTGATCGGGGTCGTAGATGGGCGGCTTTACCTCCTCAAACTGAACCGTCGCCGTATGCACAGCGGGTGGGGAAGTGGACTCGGCAACTTGCGTCTGCGAATTAGAGGGCGCGGACGAATGTGGCGCCGGCTGGGCAACACGGTTGCCCGATGCGGCATCCAGCGTTGGCAATGAGTACAAACGGCTAGCCGTGTCGTAGCGGCTATTGGGCGTGCTGTAAAGCTGCTTATAAAGGCGCGTGAATTCGTGGTGCACCGGAAAGTCGGTATCGGTTAAGGCTTTATCGCGCCACACCCGCTCATCGTAATTGTCACCACTGCCGATTTCGCGAAGTAACGCGTTGAGTCGCATGTGTAGCCGGTTAGTCAGGTCGGTATTCTTTGTTTTTCTTAGTAAACGCCGAATCAAACGAAGCTCTTTTTTGGCCTGGCGCTGTTTTTTCCGGAATCGATCATCGGTGTACCCGGCGATTAATGCATCCAACGATGCCTGTGCCTCGAGGATCTCGACATACTTCTGCTGCTCATGGGCTGTGAGGTTTGCCGCAGCCGCGAAATCGGAACTCCCGAATGCGACTAGGCTTGCGAGAAAGAAGCCGATCCAACTTGGGAACATCGAAGATACTCTTGGAGATTGCGTAAACATAGTCACTTCTATCTGTTTTTTTTGTCAGAACGCAAGTGCATCGGTGCTTATACTTATTAGTCGAAGAGTCGGAGTCTTCAAACGGCTACCACTCGCTTCACTTTACCGCACCGTCTCCTTAGCTGCCACATAACGCCGTGATTTAACCGCAAACTGGACAGTGCCACTGAAAAAACACTCCCCATCTTCATCGCACTGCGTAAAGTCGTCTGTCATTGATAGGGGAGGGACCGGCAAGCGACCGCCTTTACGACTCAAGAGCGTTATCCAGCGCGGCCGAGCAATGGATCAGCGTTGTGTCAAACACCGGCACCGATACATTCGATTCGTTTAAAAGCATACCGACTTCGGTGCAACCTAGAACGAGGCAATCAGCGCCAGCGTCAACCAACCGACTTGCAATGGCAACGTAGGTCGCCGCACTCGTTGGTAAGATAATTTCCTTGCAGAGCTCCTCGTAGATAATACGATGCGTTTCTGCGCGGTCTTTTGCGTTGGGAATGATCGGCGCTAAGGCGGCCGCCTTTAGTCGATCGACATAGAACGATTGCTCCATGGTGAAAGCAGTAGCCATGAGACCCGGACACGAAAATCCGCCGGTGACAATCGCTGCAGCTGTTGCGTCCGCAATGTGAATGACTGGAATGTCGACCGCCGCTTCGATCTGATCGAAGAGCTTATGCATGGTATTAGTGGCTAGAATTACCAGGTCAGCCCCGCCCCTTTGCAATGCGCTCGCTTCTTGCTGAAGAAGGGAAGCGGCACCATGCCAATCTCCTTCCATTTGCAGCGCTTCAATAACGGCAAAATTAAGTGACCGTATAAGCAGCTCTGGAGAATGTAGTCCGCCGAGGCGTTCACGCGTTTTCTCGCACAAAACACGGTAATAAATCTGTGTAGACGCGGCGGACATGCCGCCGAGGATGCCAATCGTTTTCATACGGGTAAGTCTCGGCGTTACGTGATCAGAAAGTGGTCTTTATGCGTGTCGATTGATACAAGCTTCAATTAACTGGCAAAGGACTGTGGTAGGGTTTACCGACGACGGATCTCGACAATGGTAAGTGCACCAATGAGCGATTGCCAGTCGATGGCTTTCCAGTATTAATCAATTTGACTCATCAATAAATTACGGCATTGAAGTGATAAACCCGATGACACCACACACCTGTATACGTGTGCTAGCGCTCTTTGTGGCAGTACTCGCCACCTCATGCTCGAGTCAACGCGGTGATAAGGCGGAAGAGTCTGCGCCGGTAGCGGCAGCGCCTTTTATGCAGGGATTGTGTCGTGTCGGCGTATATGGCACCTCGTCGAGATTCGTAGTGATTACACGTCGAAACAACACATTTCGCTATTCGATGAATGACGGTCGATTGGGCCGCATCGAAGACACTGGACCGATCGAATGTGGCAACGATTCTATTCGCCTTCAACAAACAACTATCCTGCCACGACAGACTCTGGCGGTCACGAATACGCGGTTCGAATCGGACGGTGTTACGTTAGCTGGGCAATTGATTGAGCCCGTTGACGCAAGCCCGGCGTCCACATTAATCGTGCTGGCACATGGTTCAGAAGAACGCGGCTGGATTGAAGATTCACGCTATCCGTATCATTTCGTGGCGAGGGGTGTGTCGGTGTTCGTCTACGACAAACGGGGTACAGGGAAGTCCGGCGGGGCGTACTCACAGAATTTTCCTGAGCTTGCTGACGACCTCGTCGCTGCGGCGGCAGAAGCAAAGCGCATCGCAGAAGCGCGTTATTCTCGTTTTGGACTGTTTGGTTTTAGCCAAGGCGGTTGGATTGCACCATTAGCGGCGGCAAGAAGCGACGCAGACTTCATTGGTATCAGCTACGGACTCGTGGTTGATATTCTTGAAGAAGACGCGGCGCAAGTCGAGCTGGAACTGATAGAAGCCGGATACGACAAGGCTATACTGAGCAAAGCGAATCAAATAACGGACATCACCGCGCGGCTTGCCGTCTCACACTACCAAGATGGCCTTGACGATCTAGCGGCTGTTCAGTCGCTGTACGGGGATGAGCCATGGTTTTCAGCCATTCGCGGCGGCTTTACGGGCGTATTGCTTGGTATGTCGCCTGATAAATTGCGCGAAGAAGGAGTCCCCATGTTTGACCGGCTGAATATCGATTGGTCTATCAAACCGATGAATGTGCTGCGTACAGTGAACGTACCGCAACTTTGGGTGTTGGCTGAAGCTGATCGCGAAGCACCGGTCACGAAAACGCTCAGTCGACTTCAGACGTTACGGCGTGAAGGAAAAGACATCACTATTGTGATGTACCCAAACACCGATCACGGCATGCGAGAGTTCATGCAGTCAGCAGACGGCACTCGCCAATACACCCGGATCACAGACACTTACTACGATCTCATCGCAGATTGGGCCAATGGGCGCTTGGAACAGCAATATGGCACTAGTGTTGATCGGTAAGAAAGAGCGGTTTTCGACAAATTCCCAGGTATTTTCAGGCCTATTGCCCCTTCTCCGCAGTTACACTACTGCGTATAATATATATTATGTTAAATATAGGTAGTTTAGTGATACCCGGCATCCGGCGAGACTGTGGAACTCCCCGCAAAGCAGTGTTCAACCTCATAATTCCAAGCACTTTTCGACAACAAATCTGAGTACTGGCAACTTAAAATTAAGCACTCTTGGATCCCAAGGGTTCTACCCCGATAAAGCGGACGGTTTGGTTAAGGATATTTCTTCCAGTTTCTGCATTTCAAGTCTTCGTCGCCGTCTGGGGTTGTGAAGCCTCTCGATGTAGTGGAACACGTCGGCTCGTACGTCATTGATCAACGTGTAACGTTTACGATTGATCCACTCTCGTTTCATCATGCCGAAGAAGCCTTCTATAGCCGCGTTGTCGGCACAACTCCCCACCGCACTCATAGAGCAGGTCAGGTTGTGACCCGCCAGGAAGTGCTGGTACTCGTGACTGGTAAACTGACAACCACGATCTGAGTGCAAGATGACCGGCGAGCGATCGTCTCGTTGCCACAGCGCCATGAGTACAGCCTGCAGAACCAAGTGTTTGTTCTGAGTCGTACTCATCGAACATCCAACGATCATCCCCGAGTACAGATCCATCACCGCGCACAGGTAAAGCCATTTTTGACCAACGCGGATGCCGGTGATGTCGGTCACCCATTTGGTGTTGGGTGCGTCGGCTTTGAAGTCGCGAGCCAGGTGATTACGTATCCCATTGGGACGGGTGCCAGGCTTTCGCTTCGGTGATCGTCGTTTGACGGGCACGCCTTTCAAGCCGTTTACTCGCATCAAGCGAGCCACACGGTTCTTGCTGCAGGATTCGCCCTCGTAGCGCAGGTCCTCCCAGATACGCGGGCTACCCAGCACGCCGTCACTCTCAGCATGGAGCGCTCTGATCCGTTCTGCGAGGCGCAGGTTGTCGATCTTGCGGCGGCTAGGCGGGCGCTTACGCCAACTGTAATAGCCGCTAGGCGACACGCCCAGCCGGCGACACATCATCCGTACAGAGTAGGCTTCGCGGCAGCGCTCGATCATCTGATATTTCACTTCCGACCCTTCGCAAAGTACGCTGCCGCTTCGCGTAAAAAAGACAGTTCCTTTTTTGCGCTGGCAAGCTCACGCTTCAGCGCGGTGACCTCTTCATCACGCGACTTGCCTTGGCCTGGAAAGGCGTTGGAACCAGATTCTGCAAGCTCCTTCTCCCAGCGTCCGATCATGTTGGGATTAATCCCAAGGTCTTTGGCGATCTGAGTCTTGGTTACGCCGGGCTGTTTTGCCATCTCAATGGCTTCAAGTTTAAACTCCGTAGAGTACGATCTTCGTTTTGGCATGACACTCCTCCGCGAGCATTATCGCTCTTTTTTGAAGTGTCCGCTTTATCGGGGTAGAACCCGTTCGTGAATTTGCGACCTCAAAATTCCTTAGGTGATAGTACGTTCCGCAAAACCATTTCTCGATCATATCTATTCCGAATTACAGCCACTTAGAGAACAAATCCCAGATCCGACCGCCGTACCTAGCGCCGGACCGAACGTACTATCAGTTATGCCGCAGACTACTGAATGACCTTACCCCCTCAAGCATGAGTAGCTCAAGTTAGAGTTTTTCCATTACACTGAAGATGAAGGAGAAACATCTTAGGCAAGAGACACAACCCAACGGAGATCGCTTCGATCCTGAAACAACATGAGGGCGGATTAACGGCGGCAGAGATCTGCCGCCAGCACAACATCAGCCAGCAGACGCTGTATCGATGGAAGTCGAAGTACGGCGTTTTGGGCTCATCGGAGCTCAAGCGGCTCAAGCAACTGGAAGATGAGAACCGTCGACTTAAACAGATCGTTGCGGATCAGACCTCGGATATCCAGGGCATGAAGACGATTATCGAGGGAAAGTACTGAAGCCCGCTCAAGGCTCCGCGTCCACGGCTCCCCAAGCTGTGACTGTCCAGCGCTTCACTGCCCATGGCTTCGTCGTCCACGGTTTCGGCAAGACGCCTATCGCACTCACGGCCCACAATTGTCCCTGTACGTTGAAGATTCGCTCAGCGAAAATTCGACTACTTGGCGGAAATGTTCCAAGTTACGCGGATCGTAATCCTGTAGCGTTCCAGCTTCTTGAATACCATCGAAATCGGACAGATCATAGACGATCTTCTCTGAGAAAAAGGGAATGCAATACGTACGCTTGAGATCCGCCAATGTACAACTGGCGACAAACCCTCCCGTACATGTTGCGTTGCGAACTTCATCCTTGCTTAGCCCGCGACTGCCTTCAATATCGACGCCCTGATATTCAGCAGCTTGCAAGAAAATCGTATGTAGACGTTCTATTGGGTCATCGATCTGGAGACTGTCATCGTAAAGTACAAAGCACTCTCCGCCAGACCAAAGACTATCCCAACGTATGTCGCATGTCCTGTAGTCAATTTCTTCATCGGGTTCGTTATACGACAAGAACATTGCATGTAAACCATGCACTTCCTCAACCCTAGTGACCTGCTCTACTCGCGCGCATGACGACATAGCTAAGAGAGCAAGAAGCACTAGCATGCACAATCCGTTATAAACTACTGTTCGCAAAATTTACTCCCTCCAGGACAAGGCTTACCATAAAACTTACCGCCTTCACGAAGTATGCGCAACTTATAACTTTTACCTTTCTTCTCGACCATATATGTTGCAACATAACTGTCATACTTCCCAAATCTAAAATCGCTAAACGCCACATCGGGATCTGAGAACCGGTTTGGCTCGGAAAACTTAACCGAAGGGTGTGAATGTATTGACGCCACTAATTTAAATCCGGACTCAATCAGCCTCTTATAAAATTCAGGATTAGTCTTCGTACCAATCGGGCTTTTGCTTGTCTCCGAAGTAGTTCGGAAGTATATCGTCTTAGCATTGCCATGCTCATCTTCTACTTGCTTTGACACGACATAGCCAATATATTCCCACTTCCTGTTCGTATTTAAGGTTTGCTTCCATACATCACCTGCCAACTCATCCACCACTTGATGATAATCGTCGGAACCGCCATTGGATGTGTCCACTTCCGGCATAACTTCTTTCTCAGGGGGGGCTAGCTGACCCTTTGAAGCAGCAGAAGTCCCTCCGGTGGTCATCACCGACGGCTCCGCGCCGCCTGTAGAGTTGGCACTCCTCCCTCCGTTTGTTTCTTGAGACACTTCGCGTGTCATATTTACAACTTCTTTTCCAGCCTTGGTAATGGTTCGATTAACCTCGATTACCGTTCCTTTACCGTCTGGCGTTACTTCAACAGTTAGCGTGGTAGATATTTCTCCCTTAGCAATTCGCGAACCGGTTTTATACACTTTCTTGGATGTAGACACAGTAACGGTCATATTTCTAGCACCGTTGGGGACATCTTCCGCTGAGTATCCTGTAGGATCAATTCCTGCTAGCGGGTTATTCATGATGTACGAATACGGATTCATACTCTGGCTATTCGTTGGCGCTTGAATTATGGGGTCGACACTCAAGAATCGCCCAGACTGATAATCATAGATTCGACCGTTCATATGAATCAGCTCAACACCGTCGAGATGTTCGTGCCCTGTGAACCCGCGATTGGTCAAGGGACTTTCGATGACAGGTGATATTTTGTCCTGCCAAGATCCTTCCCTGGGTTTACCAAACGGATCAAAAGATCTACGCTCAGCAATCTCACCGACTTCATCTAGCACCGTTGAGACACTACCAAGGCGATCCTTGTGCAAGAAAGATATCTTATTGCTTAGCGTCGTGAGATTTTGGAGCCCTTCAGCTGTAATTTGCCCGGTCAACTTTTCCGTGACAATAGCGTAATCAGCAATGTAATTACGGAACTCAACTTCATCTCCGGTCTGCTTAATCTCAGACAGCTTATCCACGTAGTACGTGTATGTCGTTGTAGCCCCTTGAGTCAGAACCTGAACGTAGCGTTGTAGATTTGCTCCGTATTCGAAGTATGAACTTGTGTTAGTCGAGCTGTTGGATATATTTGTCGGATGATTGAACGCGTTATAGGAAACATCGCGCCCATCGCCGCTGGTCTGATTGCCTCGCCGATCGTAGCAGTAGAAAGCGGTTGAGCCGTTAGTCTTGTCAATTCTTGACACGGCATTTGGACCCGCGTGGCAATTGTCACCGGCATTTAGATCGCCGTAAGTATACAGCGAACCGAAATCGGATTTTTGCACAATATTACCAACGGCATCGTAGTCGTAGTTAACTAAGACGTTCGAGCCACCGTCGTCCCCATTTGAGGTTGAAATCGTTCGAGTCGATGACGTCAACCTATGAAGGTCATCGTAGCCAAACGTTTCCGTGGCCTCTTCGCCAGGGAAGTGCTTGGTTTGAGTCGTGACATTGCCGAAAATGTCGTACTCGTTGTAATCAATATGGTGCCGAGTCTGGCCGTTCGCCGACGCGTTGATAAACGCCATTTGACCGGTATTGGCATGGAATCCGGCCGATTCAACAATTACACCATCGGCCAACATCGTACTTGTGGGATTACCGTGCTGATCAACCATGTCAAACTGTCGGTACACATAGCCCGTTGCGACGTTAATGTCACGCAATGGATAGCCATTGTCTGTGTACTCACTTGCAACAGTAAGTCCATTTGGATACCGCACTGATAGCTCTCTACCGTACACAGGGTCATAGGCCGTACCGACATGATACGTGGCGCCATGTATGGTGTGGTAGGTATCTGTGGTTCGACCAAACTCGTCGTAAAAGAATCGCTTACTCATCACGGGCGTTATTGCTTCGCCTTGGTACTTTTGCTCTTCAAACACCGCACCAAAGAATGCATGACCGCCCAAGGAGTCGTAGAGCCACTTCGCATCGAGTCGAAGTTCAGGCGATGTGTGTGTTGGATCCAGTACGTGGCGCTCTATTACACGACCAAGCAAATCGTGGGAGGATTCAACGATGTAGCCATCCGCATCCGTTTTCGAGATCAACTCACCGGCCAAGTTGTACGCAAAATCGGTACGCCCTGCATTCGGGTCGTCCACATACACTTTGCGGTTCAAATCGTCGTGGTTTGCCACAATGGCATTGAGGTTCGCATCCTGGATGACAATGGGATTTCCGCTGCCGTCATAGGCATATCGCGTATAGCCATCGATGGCATCGCGTGCGCTCACCAAACGCTTTTGGCTGTCATAGACACGCGACAGTGACAACGTGTCTGCCGTGATATCGGTTCGGAAGAATACATAGTTGTACGCGGTCGTAAACTGTCCGGCGGTTGCCTGATCCACTGACTTTGACAGCAATCGGCCCAATGTGTCGTAGTCGTTGTAGCGCGTGCCAATAGAGGCCTGCAGACTACCCTCATAGTGCGGTATCGACTCGAATCGAGTGTACCCGTTTCGGTCATACTGCATAATCTGCACAACGTCACCCGCCAGCACATGGTTGGAAGGCCCCTCTTTCCACGAGCGGATAGTACGACCAGCAAGGTCGGTATCCACCATCACCAACGGTGTCCCGGCCGATGCCTGTCTGGAGCGAATGACGCCACCGGCAGGACAAGCGTCCGTTTCGTCGGCACACCAACTTAACGCAGTGTGCATGCCAGGAAGAGTGGCCGATCCCGTTGCGGTGGTTTGCTCCACGTAGATTGCCTGTCCGAATAGATCCAGCGATGTGGCAGTTGTAATCTGATTGGGGTCGGTTGCCCGAACCGGCACACCAAACCTCGGGTCTGTCTCTATTGAGGTAACGTGTTGCAGCGCGTTTTCGGTCTCATAAGGAAAATACCCGTCTAGATGATAGCGCGATGTATTGGTGCGGTTATGCGCCGCATTACCGTTAACCGCGACGGTTACGCTCTGAGCCTGACCGCGATCGGTATACGTTGTCGTCGTTGTCGCACCGCCGGTAATCGCCACCTGGACGGGCTTACGATGACTGGCGTGCCATTGATAGGACGACGTCGTCACCTTAGGTGCGGTATCCAGTCCATTTGCGGCGACAATGTCGCCTAGCTGCGCACGATTAGTCACCGGAAATCGGGTCACGGTCGTTTGGTCGAGTTTATCCGTCCAGAGTGCGGCCATATCCACCGGATAATACTCATGGAATTCTTCCGTTTTATAGTTGCCGATCCCTAAATCTGAAACGGTGATTGTCTGTTTCTTGAGATTCCCGTAGTCAGGATAATATTCATGTAATACAGTGCTCGTTGTCATGGGCACCATACGGAGATTCAAGTCTCGTGTAATCGTTTCCTTGACGATTGGTACCGATATATCCGTACCATTTACCAGGCTATATCGTTCATAGGTCAGCGTTTGCTCAGAGAACGGCGTTTGGCTACATGTGACGCTTACAACCAGATTATCGCCTGAGCCACTCAACACCGTCTCAAAAGCATCGCTTTCGTCGTTTTCCCAAGAACACGTCTTAACGATATTACCGGTGAACGGCCATTTTTGATCAAATATGGTACGTGTTTTTACGCCTTGACTGATGTCTTCGGCGACAATACTACGAAAGCCGAGAAAACCGCGGCCCATCTTGTTAAAAGTAGCACCCGAATACCGATAGCGATACACATTAAATGATTGATCAAACGATTGTGGCGCCTCATCGTACAACCCGTCACTGTCGTGATCGAACGTTCCGCCATGACTGCTTCGGTGCTCAGCCACCACATAATAACTCGAGCCAAAGTGGTGATGGTCGCCATCGGTGCCGTCAATCGAACCGCTGTTTACATAGCCGTGGTCGGTGTTGTAAAACGCTTGACTGTTCGCGCCGTCTATACCGCCACTCGATAGGGGCCGGTACTCCCAGTGATACTCCATACCCAAACCATCGACCACGCGCTCCATCATATCGGGCTTGCGATAACGCTCGCCGTTACGCGCCGCGCCAAGGTTTCGGCTTATGTAAGCCCCCACTTTCGCCCCACTCCCGTCAAACGCCATATCGGTGGGACTGACACCGGGCATGTCGGTTAACGTGCAGTAGGTGTCACTGGGGTCACATCCAACGGTTGTGAGCACATCGCCCAAACCGTCACCAAAAATATCGGCTGCGACGCGATGGCTCGCGGATGCGTAGATATCGGTCAATTCGTCGCTGACGATCACCTGCCCGTTTTGATCGGGTCTGAGCATGAAGGCGCGATACCGGCGTAGCGACACATCTTTATGGCTGCCAGGTAAAGCCGAGCCGGCGGCATTGTTGTTATCCGGACTAAAGTTGACGGCTGAATACAGCGCATCATCGCATGCCTCATGCAGTTCCGCGGACAGATCATCGCCATAGGCCATGAACTGTGAGCACCCAGACGCGACAACATCCTCCGCTCGCAGAATATCCGTCCGACCGTCGCCATTGTAATCGGCAATGATTGTCTTGGATAAGATAGCCGAAAAATACGGCGCGCCGTCCCCGGGATCGGTGTTGGCAAACGGCTGGAATCGCATAGCCACAGGAATTTCGATGCCAAGATTTTGCCAGCCTTGCTTGAAGGACGTGCCTGTGTTGAGCCGGAATCGAAGCTCCGACGTATAGGTCCGTACCGTGCCTTGATCCGACGTGTGTGTCTCAGACGTCGGATTCGCACCAAATATGGTTAGCCAATCGACCAGCCCGTCGCCATTTGCGTCCATAAAGATATGCGAGTTTTCAAAACCCGCGACCCCGCCGGGCCAGAGGTTTGGGAGATCAAATCCGTTTTCAGCATAGTCAAAGAATGAAGTGCTAGATATTGCGATGCTTCCGTCGACTGAAGGTCTTACAAAGTGAATGTTCTCCGGCGTGTCTCGCATACTCTGAGCATCATTAACCGAACGATTGGCTTTAAACTCGAGAAAATCAGTGGTGCCATCGCCGTTCACATCGCCAACGAAACTTACCGTACTGGTAAATCCTGTAAAGATATTCGTGCTCACATATTCAAACGGTAAAGCCACCTGAGAATTGCTCGTCGTATAGGGAATGGCGGGATCGCCAGTATGAAGATAGAACACCAGATCGTATTGACCGCTGCGTGTTTCGGAATCTTGCCGTACGGCGAAATCGATCCAACCGTCGGCATTGAAATCTTGCACCGATAGAATCGTGACTTTGCCACTTCCAATCGGCACGGGTGTCGACACCGTACCCAGCGCGGGAACAGTGGTATTGCTCACTTGAGGCACAGAATACGTAATATTGACCTGCCCTGGAGTACTGTCACTTTCGAAAAAGTGGTCGGTGAGTCCATCGTTATTGAAGTCGCCACTAAAGCATTCGATGTTGAAGGTGGCGATGGGTTGAATACACGTTTCCAGATTTTGATACGTGCGAACACCGATTTGGTGACCTTCGGCGTTAATAAACGCTTCTTCAAAATCGGCGACGCCGTCCCCATTTTCATCGCTGTGCGGAATCACGTCCTGGATATGAAATTGATTTTGACCAATCCAGTGGTGCTCGTTGTTAGTATCCGTATAGCTAAGCTGCTCAAATTCGTATTGAATCTCAGACTCCGACCAGCTAAACGCCGTCGCCGGTCGACAGGCGCTCTTACCGGTATCGGAATGTCCGCACTCCTGAACCGATCGCAACAGCGTTCGGCCACTGTATTGACTCGTATCACCATAGTTGAGTGTGTACGACCGAACCAGCGTGTTTGCTTGCCTCGAGAGGCCATAATGCGTTTCAACACGCGCGAGCCGTTGCGTGAGCTGGGTGAGGCCGCCCGCTGAATAACCCGAATGCACATCGGTGACAGACCGATCCTCGTAAACAAACGCAACCCGTCGATTACCTTGGTTGTCGCCGACTCCGGTGTAGATAATTTCCGACAGGAGATGCTCGCCCTTTCCATAGCTGGTCGAGTCATACACGTAGTGAATCGCGTTCTCAGATGGATCGTTCTGCCTGGATATCGCCCAGGTCATGGTCTCCGTGCGACCATCGGCTGCGTGCCGGGCGTTGTCGGTTTCGCCAAAATGGGCGATATGACCGTTCTTATATCTGACCAAAAACGACGAACCGGCGTCATTCCTGGCGTAAATATCGCCCGTTAGCTGTTCCACTCGCGTCAGGCTGTTACCCTCTGTGCGATAGGTCGCGCCACCCACACCATAAGCACTACTTCCCGTCTCAAGCAGAAGCCGCTGACCATTTAGACACAAACGGTCTGATTCTTCATATTGAACCGAACGCATAACACCGTCATGCACGACCGTGGAGCCACAACGGGAGATCGACTGATTCGCCGATAGCGACCAACCGACACCCACTAGGCCATTACCACCGCTAGACGAATAGCTCAAGCTCACATTCGGCTGCATTTCGCTGCGACCGGGTACAACGGTGATAGGAATGTTGTAATAGGCACTCCCGCCATCGGCACCGCCCTCACCGGCTAACGCTCCGACCGTCGGGTCGTGGTTCGGCGCACGGAAGTCATAACCGGGCGCTCCTACTGCACTTCCGCCTTTTGCTGACCAGGCCTCCGAGACCTGAACGTTGAGCTCGGCGGTCGCCGATACACTGCATTGAGACTCGCCGAGGAGCCGGTTACACGCCATAAGATCGAACTGGTAGAGGCCCGATCCGGGGACTGACGTCAACAGATTGCTGATCGCGTCAAGCTCTAATGGATCCTGGGCAAGCTCGCCATTCTTGTAAAGCGTCAGGAGTAGATAGTCGGTGAGCGTCTCGTCAATCGTCCAGGTTAAGTCGATTTCAACACTATTTGAAGCTTGGGTTGCTGCAAAACTGGCCGGCTGATCCGGACTGAGATGATCAGGCGTTTTGTCAATCTGGACTGTCTCGCCGCACGATCCTTCATTGCAGGCCGTAATGTGGATACTGTGATTCGTCAGACTAATCAGTGGCACAGAAAGGCCAAAGGTGTTCGCACCGGTCGATACCGTTGCCGAGTCGAGCGACACAGAACCCTGGTAGTCCGAATGCGACTCGCCATTGGCGCGGTACACAAGCTCAAATCGATCGGCCGTGCCCGATGCATGCTGCCAGGAAAGCATGAACGTGTCTTCGTCTTCGCCACTTCCTTGAATCGCCACCAATCCAGTAGCGGGCTCGGGCGGCAAAAGCACTTCTACCGATTCGCTCGCAGACGATAAGGCACTGACGTTCCCCTCGTAATGCGCCCTTACTTTAAATTGATAGAACCCATTACCTTCAAGATCACTCGCCACAATTTGCCGATCGGTTCCTGAGTTGTCCATTCGAACAATCTGTTGAAAACCAGAACAAGGAGCGTCGATGCTGTCTGCTCTGCAGTAAAAGACTTGATAGCGCACATCAAGATCAAAGCCCTGCGCCACCGGCGGTTCGGCAATTGCGTTCCACGATAAACCGAATGACGCATCGGTGCTCACACCCTGTTGATCGGTCACCACTCCCACGGGAATCGCAATGGCCTTCACGACCTTGAATTCCGGCGTTTGAAGCGCCGGATTTTCCGACGCGGCGTTCACTTCGTTGATGCCTCTTATCTCGTAGTAGTAGTGCCCATCAAGACGTGAGTCCGGTGCAAACGCCTTTTGAGTCAAACTCAAAACACTGACCGAGTTGTCCGTTTCGGAAAACTGGGTTGCGCCAAACGGTTTATGAAACTCCCGAAGCTCGTAGTTCACTAATCGACCACCGGTCACTGGTGCCGACCAATCGACAACATAACTGCCAGACGTATGCGTGTTGTCGCCTGAAATATCGCTAAAGGTGTAACCAGAGAATATCGGCGCGCCGGGCGGTGCGAGCATTCGCACGTGGTACTCGTTCTCGCCAAGTTCAAGCGAACTGACGGCGTAAGCCGGGTCGGACTCCGGTCCGTTCTCCGCGGTGATCCTAAATTGCCAGTCGCCATCTTCCAGTCCGCTCACATCACAGGACGCGCTCGTGACGACTGCGGTGCCAGCTGGCTGACACGCTTGCGGCGCATAGTCAGTAAACGCACTCCCATCGATATCTTTGCGACGCGACTCTACCCGGTAGCGCGCGACCGGTCCGCTCGAGGCCGTCCACGACACCGAGGCATCGCCACTATTGGTATCAAAGCCAATCGGCGATACATCCTCGGGGTAGCTGGGAGGCGCCAACAAGATAGTATCCGGCGATTGCGCCTGCTCATAGGCACCGGGATAGTAGGCCCTGACCACGACCTGGTACTTGCGATCTCGTCGACCTTCATCCACACAAGTTTTGACGCCACTTAAATAACCCACATCCACATCGGGCTCGCCATTACTGGGAATATCGTCACACACAAACTCAAACGACGACCACAGGGCCCCGGCCGATTCGCTTCCGTCTGGATCAATCGATATCCAGCGCGAACTAACCACGTATCCGTTATCCGCTTCATCGATGTAGTCCCATCGATAGCGCACCTGCTCAACGCCTTGATGCATGCCCTCATACTCGATACGTACGTCGAACAAATCGGGCACATCGCCGACTACATGCACATCCACGGCAGATGGTTCGCTACACTGATCACCTGTAATTGGAAGATCGTTACACGCGACCACCGCGAGTGTGTATGAACTGGCGTGCGTCACGCCACTCGGTGGTGTCCACTGTGAGTCGCTCAACTCGGTAGACTCGATATTCAAGTCCCCCATTGATGGAAACTCAACAAGCGTGGCCTTGAAATAATCGCTGCCCGTGACGTCGGACCAATCAAACGAGACATTTAGGCTTCCACCTGGACTGGTGTTTACAAGCCCTACTGGTGAATCCGGCACAAGGAAGGTCGGTGTCCGGCTCGCCACGGCAGTGGGCGAACCACAGTCATCAAATCGATTGCACGCGCGAACAACATAGTGATGCGCGTTCGAATTAACCAAACTCTCAGTAAAGGACAACGTGGCGCCGAACGGTTCCGAATTTCCTGTCTCGCTCCAATTTGCGTTCAGTGGCGTCGAATTGGCCGTTGCGAGTCGCTGGTATTGATAACGCTCCGTGGTGCCACCGACATGACTCCATTCCAGCGTTATTTTCTCTTCATCCGCGCCGCTACCTTGTGTTAACTCCACAACGGTCATGTCCGGCGCGGGTGCCAATGCCGTCAGCGACGTGGTATTAGAAAAGCCGGATGGAAAAACGTCGCCCTCGTAGAGGTTTTCAGCCTCTACTGCAAAGAACCATTTGCCATTCCCTAGGTTTTCAAGCTCACATTGATTAGTTGTGACAAACGACTCGTTCGCTGACGCACTATTCGCACAGTGGAATAGATCAACAATATTCGGTTCGCTGTCGTCTAACCCCACCATGGCAGCGTAGACGCGATACTGAGCAGGTGCGACCGGCGTTGGCGCATCCCAAACCAGCGTTGCACTACCGTTGTTGGTCGACGATTGACCGCCGCTGACACGCAAGTTACTGGGCGGGTTTGACGACTGCATCAAGACAACAACGTCGCTGGTGACCGGATCGGCGTTAGGCCCATCCACGGTAAACCGGTAGCGCTTGAGTGGCTCTACTGCATCACAACACTCTGCGTCACTGTTCACGCAGTTGTCTTCGACCGGCGTATCGACACCGGCAACCGGACCCTCGCGTTCATCTAAGCAAAAGAGTTGATTGGTGACACAGTTTCCGGCGCTGTCGCCATTCCCATCAATATCACATTTTTCGTAATGCACTGTGTAGCCCAGCGAGCTGCCACTCGATACGCCATAGGTGACGGCAATTTCGTTGGCGGTTGGCGCGGTTCGAAAAGCCGAAACGTTTGTAATCGACGCATGGGAAAACACCTCCACAGAGGCTGGGTACTCGTAACACTGGGGCTGGGAAGAATAATCGATATTGCAACCTGCCACCGTAAACACATTGCTGCCCGTAACAAGAGAATCGGTGTCGTAGGAAACGACAGACGGACTGAGCAGTCCGCTGAACTCAGCCCCATTCCTGAGCACTTTGAATATCTTATCGTTATATTCAGCGTCGAATTCGCCGCCATGCTCAGTTGTGCCGTCGGAGGTCCATTCGAGTCTTACCGTATCACTATCCAGCCACTGATAACTCAGCTCAATTGAACCATGGGGTGGATTAATTGGCGGGCAATCCGATTGGGTTGAACCGCCTTTTTGACTAGCACGAACATCCGGAATACAAGGCCCGTTAGCGCGATCCCCGAGAGTATCTGCATTCGCTTGAACGGTTCCCAAAAATAGAAGGCTGAATAGCGCGACGATCCATACTCTTATCATTCTGACTTCCCTAATCGATTACTCAATCAGCGAAGGTTAGTGGATTGCGGTTTTTTATGTGGTGTCGATTTTCACAGAAACCTCACTCATGCAAGTGGATCTCATAAACAATTTTCAACGCAAAGTGCGCATGGAAAAGAAAGTGTGATCAAGTTGTCGCGTTTGGAGTTTTTAGTGTGCGGTTGATCACATTGGGTGTGTCGAACTTCACGAATAGTCAAAGAGCACAAGCGGATTCGTCTTCTCCAACACAGAATCAGGCTAAGCGAATCCAGACTTAGTTTAGAGTAAAGGTACATCGCCAATGACCGCACGTTATATATGAGGCCTCAATAACGGTATACGCGTTGCCATGCCGGCGACTCAATGACGGCGCAGTCTGCCTACCAATTGATTGGGCCTGCACGGATTCGACGAATCTAAAACCACAGCAACAATGAGAAACTCGATTCTTTCTTTTTCCAGAAGGCCTACAGCGTACCCTTCCCTAACCCGACGACACCCATTGGTGACGGTCGTCGTCAAGCTGGCCTCGGTACGAATTCTTCTCAGTCACGCGACTGCGACCCTCTCGAGTAACCTACCTTAGAGAGCCTGTCGACCTTCTGTGGACACCTAACCGGACAACAATCAAGCAATCCGGTCTGCTTCCATTCTCAGCGCGCCGCCAATTCCGTCTTCGGCGTCGGTATGGCCATTGCCATCTATAAACCACAACCGGCTTTCGACACCTTCGGCGAGGAGTGCGTTGTGCAACCGCCATGCGGCGGTGGGTAAGCACACATGGTCTGCTCTTCCATGCACCATGGAGATATTGATATCGCGCAGGCGCGCGAGACACTCCGGTTGAAGTAGCTGCCCCTCCTGCATGAAACCACCGGCCAGCATGTAGACGACCTCCAGGCTCGCAAATGGAATCAGGGTGGCCGGTGTGGCTAAAGTGGCGTTGATTCGATCTTGATCGCGTATGGCGGACGACAACGCAAGTTCATAGGCCACAAAGGCAGCCGCCGCCGACTCCCGGGTGGCCGGATCGTTGAGCAACTGTTGGTAACCTTCGAGAAGGTCATCGGGTGCATTTCCCCCCATCGCCGGGTGCGTGATCACAAAATCGCGATAAGCTTCCCAAACGTCCGGATAGTGCATCGCCGTCGATCCGTTGCGGAAAAGATTATCGACCTCATCTCGCAGAAACGTGAAAATGCCCCGCAGAAGCAAATTGTTCATTCGATCCGGATGCGCCTGGGCGTAGGCGAGTGCTAGCGTAGAGCCCCAGGAGCCACCGAGCACCAAATGCCAGGCGGTCACACCGAGATGGTCGCGGAGCACTTCCAAGTCGGCAACGAGGTGATCCGTCGTGTTGTCCGCCAGTGCGCCATCGAAGTTCTCCGACACATTTGGACGACTCTTACCCGATCCGCGTTGGTCGAGCAATACGATGCAATATTTTTCTGGGTCGAAGAATTGACGCACACCCGGCCGCGTACCGCCACCCGGACCGCCATGTAAAAACAGTGCCGGCAGGCCGTCTCGATTGCCGGATAGTTCGTAGTAGAGCTCGTGCTTGGCTTCGTCGCCCACCGCCAGAAAACCGGTCTCATACGGCTCAATCGGTGGGTGAAGTTCGGTAGCGGGTTTGTCATTTCTCACTGCTTTCATCGGTTCTCTCAACAATTTGTCTTGCGTGTCGGTACGATGATGAGAAATCAGACCTGACTCTCCTCATCACTCATTCGTGTACATGCGATTGGCTTACAGGCTCCCTTTATGCCTCGTTCACGCGTCGACCGAACGTATTGAGGCAATTCCGTGGAATTAGTGCCGACTACCCTACCGACCCTGTGCTGCCTAAACACTCTTGAACGTTGCTCATAGTGTTAAACTCAGCTTGGGTAGTTTAACAACCTTATGGAAACAAAGAGCGCTTTTTTTCAACGACTGCTGGCTGTCCGTCTGCAGTTCGCTCCGATACTTCACTCTTAAGCGCGGCAACCTATATTTAGCCTCGTATCAAGCCGAGAATACGCCAGCGACTCAACAAAAAAGGCATGCTGTTGCTCAACCCATGGCCATGGAGCAGCCATTGTTCACGCCTTACTACCTCACCATGCTCCCTAGCTCGATGTATACAATTTTGTAGAACTCAATACTGGCTGCCTACGCTATACTAGGACGCGATCCAACCGTATGAATCGAAACCATGCATGTACTCATTATTGAAGACGACCATGAAACAGCCGCGTTTATCGAACGCGGCTTGCGGGAACGAGAATGCAGCTCTGAGCATTGCGACTCACTCGAATCCGCCTTGCTTACCGCGCCTTCCAGTCGTTTCGATGTCATTATATTTGACCGCTTGTTGCCCGGTAACTTAGACGGCGTCGACGCCGTCGCGCTCTTGCGCAAAGCCAACGTAGAAACGCCCATTATCATGTTAACCGCTTTGTCAGGCATTGAAGATCGGGTCAGCGGCCTCTCCGCAGGTGCCGATGATTACATGGTCAAGCCGTTTGCGTTTGAAGAACTATTTGCTCGACTTCAGGCACTCATGCGGCGCAAACCGATGCAACCAGAGATCAACCGCATCAAGATTGGCGATTTATCCTTGGACAGAACGACACAGCAAGTACTACGGGCAGGACAGGAGATCGATCTTTCTCGCCGAGAGTACAAAATTCTTGACCTGTTGATGATGCATTCCGGAGAACTCGTCACCCGGACCATGTTGTTAGAGAAAATCTGGGGCTATGGTTTCGACCCTAAGACCAGCATCGTACAGACCCATGTGTCGCGTTTGCGCAGTAAGATCGACAAGCCCTTTGACAAAGAACTGATAAAAACGGTTCGCGGCTCTGGATATATGCTAAGTGAATAGTGTTAGCCGACTGATCACAAGTCAAACCTTTAAGGTATCGATCGCCACCTCGTTAGTCGTATCGCTGATCGCCGCTGTATTCGTCGCGGGTATTGCGTGGCTGGATATACAAAGGGCTGAGCAAGATGAGATCGAAACGTTACAACACGAAGTCGAGGAGCTTATCGAGTTCATTGAAGAAGATGGCTTAGATGCCGTTATCATTGATCGCAGTGATGAGTATGGTCCATTGTGGCCTGATGAAGAGGCGGATGTGTTGACGGCCGACAACAGCGTTCTTCTTCGCGTAGCGCACAAGGGTAAGGCTGTATTGGGCTTCGAGGCACTGGACGCACCGCTCGGTTGGGCATGGTTAGAGTACCCCTTCGAGCGCCACGAGACGGACGAAAAGCCCCGCCTTCGCACACTCAGTGTCAATATGGAAAACGACATTACCGTTGTTGGCGCCTTGCCTCACGGTGCTGAGTATCAAACCGCCCTGGCCTTTTTAAGAAAAGGGGTACTGGGACTCCTTTTTGTTGTGCTACCGCTTGCCCTGCTAACCGCCATTTTAATTAGCCAGTACGTGTTTCGGCGCTTGGAAAAAGTCTCTACATCGATCGATGCCATTACCGCAGGTGAACTTGCCGCGCGCGTCCCGACAAGCATCAAGAATGATGAGTTTGATCAACTCGCCAAAAAAGTTAATGCCATGATGCATCAGATACGCAGCTTGATGAAGAACGTCGAAAACGTCTCCGTTGGCATCGCGCACGACTTAAAAACCCCGCTCACGCGTCTTGATCAACGCCTGCAATATATCGAACACGACAAGCATAATCCGGTAGCGGTACAAAAACATCTGGATATTGCCCACACCAACATCCAATCCTTACTCGGTGTGTTTGGCGCTCTCCTGCGCCTTGCCGAGATTGACTCCGGGAAAAGAAAAGACAATTTTTCACCGCTCTCCCTGAGTGAATTGGTCGACGATGTCGCCGACACGTATGCAACCGTGTTCAGTGAAAAAGGCAGGAAACTGGACATCTCAATCGTGCCCAATTTGGACACAATCGGCGACAAGAATTTAATCGCGCAACTTATTTCCAACTTGTTAGAGAACGCACTTCAACACGCGAATGACGAGGGTCGCGCTTGGTTGCGGCTGCAGTTACATAATGATGGCATTGTGTTGCAAATCGGCGACGATGGGCCTGGCATTCCTGATAACGAAAGAGAGCGTATTTTCGAACGCTTTTACCGGCTCGACAAAGGCCGCAACACGCCGGGTAATGGCCTGGGGCTTAGCCTGGTATCGAGTATTTGCGCACTCCATGACGCCAAAATCCATCTTTACCCCAATCAACCTGGCCTAGTAATCGATATTGTCTTTCCACCGCCACGTTAACCCTACACCTTTTGCATTACATTTTTGTATGGTTACGCAACACATATTGTAAGCCCGCTTCGCCCATTTTTCGCCAATAATAGTTCAACTGCTACTCGATACTCGTTGTATGCGGTGCTCACCCACTAAACTGTAAAGGCGGAACAAGATGAAAAAAGTAGGCGTTGAAAGACTTCGTTTTTTCCTTATCGGACTCACTTTGTCGGCTTTATGCGGATGCGGTGCATCAGGGACAACCAACGAACCCTTACCGGACGCGGAATCGACAACCCTCGACACACGTGCCGGATCGGATCAATCCTCAACGACCGGAGCGGATCAAGTCGCCGACACGAGTGCGAATGAAGCCGTGGGAACCGGAATGGATCGCGATCCGGATAACGGCGTTGCACCCGACACGGGGACGCCAGTAGGTCAGGGTCATTCGGGTCATCACTGCATGATGATTCCCGATTTTGCGAGCGCGGATTTAGCTACCCATACAGCCGCTCAGTCTGGCGCATGGTCCGAAGCCTCAACGTGGGGTGGAAGCATGCCGGACACCGGTGCTCGGGTACTCATACCAGAAGGAATTATTGTCACCTTGAACCAAGTGCTCAATAGTCGGTTAAAACTGGTTCGTATTGATGGCACACTGGCGTTCGACACACAACAAAACACTCGGCTTCGTGTCGACACGCTTTATAGTGCATGCAGTGGCACGCTACAAATAGGCACAGCACAAAATCCCGTTGCTTCGGGGGTTAAAGCCGAGGTGGAGTTTATTGATGAAGGTCCCGTCAGCGATGCCAAAAGACTCAGCCGGGGCGCCATTTTGGCCGGTCGCACTACGATTTACGGCACCCCTAAAACGCATCGATCAATCATCAGCCCTCAAGCTCAGCAAGGCGATACCGTTTTGAATCTTACCACCGCCCCTAGCGGCTGGGCCTTGGGCGATCAACTGGTCGTTACCGGCACAATGCCGAATGATCCGACGAGTGATGAACTACGCACCATCTCTCAGATTAATCAAACCATCGTGTCGCTGGATGCACCGCTAAATCTTGATCACACAGCCCCCCGCGCCGATTTAAACGTTTATGTGGCCAACGTCAGTCGGAACGTCGAATTTCGCTCGGAAAACACCGACATCGCGCATCGAGGCCACGTCATGTTGATGAGTGCGGATGTGGCTATTCACCACGCGCGATTCACTGAACTAGGCCGAACGGATAAAACTCGCCCACTTGATGACGTCGAGTTTATTTTCGACGACCCGGATAGCTCCGGCGATGATGCGCCCGCCGCCGCAAATGTTGTGCAACTCGGCGGTTCGAACATCCGTGGGCGATATGCGATTCACTTTCACCAGATTGGCACACAACCGAATAGCGCGGCAGCACTAGTCAAAGGCTCAGTCGTTTTCAACGGCCCAGGTTGGGGCTTTGTCAATCACTCCTCGCACGTCAACTTTATCGACAATGTCTCCTATGGATTACAGGGTGCGGGCTTTTACACAGAAGCCGGCGATGAAATTGGTCGCATGGAAGGAAACATTGCTATACGCAGCGTGAACAGCTCATTCACTCTCGATGATCAGGGCGCAATTGATCCAGATCTTCGGGCCTCGCACATGGACTATGGCCACGATGGCGACGGCTTTTGGCTTACAGGCACTCGTGTCAGCCTAATCAACAACGTGTCTGCAGGCGCATCTGCGCATGGCATTATTTACTGGACCGATGGCATTATGGAACCCACGTCGGGTTGGACCACACGCGTATCGATTCCTGTCGCCCACCTTCCCAATGGCAATCTTATCCCCAACCGAGAATCAGTGCCCGTCTGGTGGGCACCTATGGCGGAAAGCCGAGGCAACGAATCCTACGGCGCCACAGTCGGCTTCAGAATTCGCTATATCCACGCAAAAAACTATCTCGGCCGTGACGACCAAACCGATTTTCACCGCTCGCCACCGCAAGACTATATCGAAACCCTAACGCCGAACGTTAACGAGTTGACCGTTTGGGGCAGTCGAGATGGCGTATTGCTAAACTACAACGAACGCATGAGTCTACTGGGCGCAAAGATTGTCGGCTTCGGCCGGGATGTGAGTGAGTTCAGTTTTAACGAAGGTACCGCGAAATCGGGGATCGGATTAGATCTCTCTAACGACTCTACCCATGGCCCCGGGCGGGTTGAGAATGTCAGTATCGAGGGCTTTGGGATGGCCTTTGCCTCGCCTGTGAACAGTGCATGGCAAATACGGGATATGCAGCTAACCAGTAACGGCACAGATCTGCTGTTCGTTGAACCCGAGAGTGCGGCAACAACTATCGTCTTTTATAATCTTAGCTATGAGAGTTTTACCATTCACGATCAAGAGGACGCCACCGAGTTCCCGGGCCATGTGTCGGTCATTAACTCGCCTTAATAATGATAGGTCAATGGCTTAACCCCGCTTTCGAGCGGGGTTTTTATTGAGAACAATTACGGACCCAGCACGCGCCCTAACCGATCACTACAACACTAAATGCATCACCCGATTGCCCAATATTGGTGTTGGTCTAGCGCGCATGGGTATTCGCCCGCGCGTCGTTGGCAATAATCAGAAGCGAGGAGAGCCAAGTCCAAATTGATTCGAACGGCAGAACAAGTCCACGATGCGCTCGATATGCGTCCGACGCGATGACGATGGATTAACTCACTGATCCATTGCTGAACTCGATCAGCCATTTTCTTAGACCGATTAAAATGAGGGAAACAGGCGGCGAATGTCGCTGTTAATAGTGCTTAAAGAAATTGATTGTCTAACCGCTCAGTTGGGGGTGCTAGCGATTTATGTCTCACGGTCCAATGCCATCGATTTCGACAGGCGACGACTGCGTCACTATTCGCGTGTTGATGATCATCGCCACAAGGCTCTACCGAGAAGGTCTTGCCCGGCAGCTTGGGCTGCAGCCGGGTATCGACGTGGTGGCATCGCTGGGGGGTATTTCACAGGCGCTGACCGAGTGTCAGCGACAGCAACCCAATATCTTGCTCATCGACCTCGCCGTGCCTGGCAGTCGAGAATTTCTGTTCGATGTAAAAGCGGGCTTTCCAGCGATCCGGACCGTGTGCATGTCGGTACCGGATTGTGCCGATAGTATCGTCGCCTGCGCGGAGACGGGAGTGTCCGGGTTTCTCACGCAAGAGGGGTCGGTTGAGGAGCTGATTGAGGCCATGCACGGTGCGCTGCGAGGACAGTTCGCGTGTTCTCCTGATGTCACGGCAGTTCTGGTGCAAAGACTGTCAAGCTACTCCGTAAGCCAGGCCCCCAATGATCTGGTCGCAACACTTACCGAGCGTGAGCTGCAGGTTGTGCGGCTTATCGACCGTGGACTCACCAATAAAGCCATCGCCACTCGCCTTATGATCAGCGTGCCGACCGTCAAAAATCACGTCCACCATATTCTGGATAAGCTCAATGTGCGGTCACGCACAGAAGCGGCCTCGCTCGTCAGAAAGTCGTACAAGCTCGTACAGCTCTAGGTTCCATACTCCAAATTCAGCCAGTAGGCACGACACCAAACGAACCATTCCCTTGACCGTTGTAACGCATCTACGAGCCTCAGTACGGCTCCGTTATGCTCTCTCGTGTATGACCTCCCACGCGGCCTTATCAATGTCGGCCTTTGGATCGTACGGCACGTTGTGAATCGTCTCTATCAAGCCTCTCGCATGAATCTTTGGATCTATCCAAGGATGCATATCTCGATCTCTCCCGATTGGATCACCGGTTTAGTCCCTGGTTGAAATCCCTCATATCCACTTCTTGATCGAATACTCCATGGTTTGAGTCTGACGTAGAACCAATAATGCGTTCAACTAACTGGAGTATCGAGTGAAAAAACCCGTCGTTGGACTGCTACTAAATTCCAAGCTGCTGACCAGCTTGGCGCTTTACGAAATCGAGCAGTGCGAAGACCTCGACTGGATAGAACTCGATCTGCAGGACGGTCGCATCACGCCGATCGGCGGCGGAGACGACCCAGACGTCTACTTAATCGGAATCGAGGGCGAAAACAACGTGACGGACAGTATCAATATTCTGCTCAACCACCCAGATAGCGCGGTTGTACGACTTCAGTCGCAGGCAAATCGGGCAGAGCTCTACACGTTAAAACTGCACCGTACAGCTGCACATGACGATCCGGGAATGAGTGAACTTGTCGAGTTGATTCGAAGTGCAATCAAGCAGCGTCTGAGCAACCGAAGCAATCCAATCATTGAGGAGAGGTGCTGATGTTTTCGTATGCAGTCAATATTCGCGATACCGACTATCCCGCCGTTCGACATGTGTTGGACGATGGTCACCTTGGCATGAGCGACGAACAAATCGAAGAAGTTTTACTCGAGGTGTTTCCCGATCCCTCTCCTGAAGAAGTCGAGAATTTTATGCGTTCGTTGCAGCGCATCGGACGTCGAGCCTTGCCGGTTGTGCGCAATCTGATTCCGGTGGCTCAGAGCGTATTACCTGCGTTGGGTCCCTACGGTATGTTAGCCAGCGCAGGGCTCGGCGTTGTGAATCAGCTCTTGCCACCCCAGCGTCAGCGATCAGGACAGCCCCAGCGACCACAACAACAGCGCCCGACTCGTCATCCCGCTACACCTCGCGCCACACCGCCGAGTCGTCCAACACCACGCCCTCTTGTCCCAACGCAGCGCGCCCCTACCGCTCCAGGCACAACAGCACCCGCCGCTGCTCAACTCGTGTCGTTGTTGAGTCAACCACAGGTGATGCAGTCGCTACTGGCCATGGTGATGGGGCAACGCGGGCGCACTAGCGCAAGCGCGGGTGGTCGTCGCATACCGCAACACGCTATCGCCAATGCGCTTTCCGAGTACGCGCAGGCGTTGGCGGACGCGCTTGAGCATGAAGGAACACCTGAGCACGATACCTACTATTTTGACGAGCAACGCAGCCCGCGATGCGATTTGGCCAATCCGGCCGAACGCGCTCAGCTGTTGTTCGACGACCTAGTCAGGGAGTCGATGGCCAATGAACTCACTATATAAATGAAGCAATAGCCAAACCACTTCGGAGAGCACGATGAATCCCAATGGCACGACCTCGTCAGAACTCAACTTTGAACGGCTCATCACTGGTGTTCTGGCCTCAGCTGGTCAGCACACTGATCTTGAAAACCTGGTGACCCATTTCGCCGGACATCACTTGAGTCCCGAACTCGTCGGCGCGATTACCGAGCTTGTGGGCGCCATTAACGATTCGGATGAGGACGATGCGTTGGAGGGTGAATACTCGACACTTTCGCCGACAGATCCGGTATTGGATGCAACGCATAACACTGCCCACGATGAAGTCGACGCGATCCACGCAATGGCTGATGACAGCGCATTGACGGCGCAACTTCTGGAGGATCTTGCGCCCGAACTGTTAGCGATAGAGACAGAGCTTGCGACACTCCGTGAGGACCATGAACTACTCGCAGATGCGCTCGGCATGTGTTCAATGTGCTTGGGCGAAGACCCCGAGTGCGAGCACTGTCTAACCGAGACTGGGCTACGCACTTCAATGCCGGACGTTGAACTGTTTGAAGAATTTGTGTTTCCGTGCGTGCCGCTTCTGCCAGCGCGTACGCTTCGCCGCCTTATGCGGGTAGCGCAGCACACGTTGGAACGATCGACGCGCAAACACAAGAACCCTGGGCGTTCGCCCGCTTTTCATGACCGGCATGTCGATGCCGATTCACTACCCCGGCCGCGACCAGGGGTTTTAACCAAGGAGAAACAACATGATAGATCGACTGGATGACGACGAATGGACAGACGTGATTGATCTCGACGACTCGGGATACATGGAGGTATTTGATGAGGACGAGGATGACACGTTTATCGATCTCGATGAGTTTGATGAAATGGACGATGACGAGGACGATGTCGACGACATGGCCGATTATGAAGACGTCGACGACATGCTCGAATCGCTCATGGCTGAAGACGATGAAGAAGGTGATGACGCCGACTACGGTGAACGCCGTGGTCGACGACGACGACGACGACGACGTGCCCGGGCGCGAGCCAGAGCTAGAGCCAGAGCCAGAGCCAGAGCCAGAGCCCGCGCTCGAGCTCGACGCCGACCCAAAACGGCGTCAGGACGAAATTTGTATCGACGTCCTGGCCGCCCAGGCTCGGTTAAGCATTCGCATCTTGAATCCTCCCTTAAAAAGGTAGGTGCGCAACTCAAGAAAAACGCAATTGCAATTAAGAAAAACAGTAAGAGTATTGCGTCAAACCGCTCGCGTGCCGATAAGAACACAGGTCGTATCGACGGTGTCAAGACCAAGTTGGCGAGTGTAGCGAGTGTTAACAAGGCGCAGAGCCGTCGAATTGCTGCCAATCACAAGGCACTCAAACTCGATGGCGCACTCGATTTTGCTCGCAGTGTAACGTTTGTCGACGACCCTAACGGCAACCGTGCGATCAATCTCAACTCGACCGCGCTCATTCAAGGTGCTGTGAAAAGCGGCCTGATCGGCAAGGGCAAGGGTTTTCTGAACAGCCCGGTTGGACTTGGCGCCATTGCGTTTGCGTTGGCCAACAGCCGGGACCTGCTCAATTTTGTGCAACCCGCTCCTGCTGTCGCCGCCGATCCTGCTGACGATGCTGGTGTAGTTGAATAAGGAGAGACACGATGAATATTCGAATACCTCTCGCCCGCCCAGTTTCATCGAGTAGTCAATCAGGCGGTTCGCTGTTCAACGCATCGAATGGCAATTTCCGCGTGCTGACGCTTGGGCGTAACGCTCGTGCACCCGCCAAGGCTCCTGCGCCTAAGCCGTCGAAAATCGCCTTTGACGAGAAAGACGAGAAGGTCGTGACGGCTGTCGCCGTTGCTGCGGCAACGATTAACCCAGAAGTGGCTTACGCCGCAGCCAACGAAATGGAGGATCAGCCCGAAGCCGCATTGGCTAGAGAAGTTGATGAGCAGACGGTGCTGCCTGTGATTCGTCGAGTGCGCTCGGCAGTCGATAAGCCGGACAAGGACGTGAAGGTGACCGATTACCAGCGGCACTCGGTGAAAGGCCTGAACACGAACGCCAATCTGGTCGCTACAGCGATTCGCGAGATTGAGCACTGTCCTGATGGCGAACGCGATGAGGCAGTGGCTGCGCTCACCGCCTGGTGTGCATCACTGTTGGAACCGACGCTGGTCAAGTCACTCGCGAAAAACGGCTTCAATCGAAGTCGACTCGCGTTGGTACGTCCGGAGAACGTAGAAGAATCCACCGACGAACTGCGTGCACAAGTCGAGGAGCTTCGCGACATGCTAATGCGGCATATCGAAAGAACGGGTGGACATCCACCCGATGAAGGAACGGATTGTCCGCCGATGTCACAGACAGAGAGCTAGCCGTCTTTTCGACGAAAGGTCTATCGACAAGTTGTCGGCATCACACGGATGTGCAGACGTTTGCCAAGCTACCACGCCAGGAACACTAGTTTTGAATGGTAGAGAATGTTGATAAACCTACCGCGTTGAAGAAGCCAAGGACGGCTTATTCAATGCACTGCAAAATCGTTTTGTTTACTTTGCGGCGGACGTCGGCCTGCCGGTATTACCCAACCTACGAACCAGGGAGTTTTTGTGAGTATTTTGTCGCTTGATCCTGCGTTGGCCGAACTGTTATCGGAGGGGGATCAAAATGAATCGATTAGCCTGGTAGGGCGTATTGTTAATGAACAGCATCTCCCAACCGATGCACGCGTTATCACTCGATTTGGCAACATCGCCACGTTTCGCGTGCCGCGAGGCGCCGTGCAAAGTTTGTATGCCAGCAACGCGTGTGATGCGCTTGAAGCGGCGCGGCCTATTCAGCAACCGGTGTTTACGCCACCGGCGCCCAGGTCTACCTCGATGCGCCGCGCCTCTGTCGGAGCACTCCCCGAAGAAGCGAACACACGCCTTGGTGATCGTGTGCGTCCGAAGGATGTGTCGTTGAACGGAGAAGGCGTTGTAATCGGAGTACTGGACTGGTCGCTCGACATAGCCCACCCAGCGTTTCGTCATCCCGATGGTCGTACGCGCGTTCGGGCATTGTGGGACCAGGGCGGGCAAACGCCTTCAGGGCACGACAACCGATGGGGCTACGGACGCATCTATATGGCCGATGAGATTAACGATGCGCTTTTTTCCGGTAGGGATCCGTATGCCGAACTCGATTACACGCCAGCCGATGGTGATCGAGCCGGCGACGGCAGTCATGGCACCCACGTGTGCTCGATTGCTGCGGGCAGTCGCAACTCGGTGAATGGCGGTGGTGTTGCGCCGGACGCGGACATCGTGTTTATCAATTTGGCACACACTCCACGTGTGCTTGGGCCTGAGAATCTAGGTTCGTCCACTTCTTTGCTTGAAGCACTCGATTTTCTATTTGACGCGGCGGGCGATGCGCCGTGCGTCGCGAACCTGAGTGTCGGCGCGCATTCGGGCAACCATAAAGGACGTTCGTTGGTTGAGCTTGGCATGGATCAGGCACTGTGGCTCAAACCGGGACGCGCAATCATCAACAGTGCAGGAAACTATCGTGAAAAACGCAGTCACGCTAAAGGGCGCGTCGGCCACGGTGAATCGATGTCACTGCCGTTCTTTTTACCCGCACACGATACTAACGATAGCGAACTTGAGATTTTCTACGCCCTTGCAGACCGTTTTCGTATTGAGGTGACAGGCCCCGATGGCGCTTCGATCGAAGTGCCCGTTGGCGACGACTCAGCCATTTTATACGAAGGTAGTAAAGTCGGTCATGCTTATCATCGGCCTGATCTGTTCAATGAAGACAATCACTTTGATCTCTTTTTGTACCGCAATGCTCCGGCCGGTAATTGGTCGATTTCCATTACCGCAGAGCAGGTCGAAGACGGTCGATATGATGCTTGGATTGAGCGTGACCCAAGCAAACCACCCTACTTCCTGGGCGATCAGGTTGAACGGAGCGGTACGCTCGGCACATTGGCCAATGGAGCGTTCACCATTACCTGCGGTGCGTTCGACGCGCACGTGGAGAGTCGCCCACTGGGCTCGTTTTCTTCGGCCGGCCCCACTCGTGGCGGACGGTTGAAACCTGAGGTAGTGGCACCCGGCGTAAAAGTGTTGGCGGCACGATCGACCCCTCGCGACTCACAACCCGATGAACGATACGTACGCAAAAGCGGAACGAGCATGGCGGCACCGCATGTTGCCGGTACGGTAGCGCTGATGTTTGAAGCAGCGCGAGAGCCGATGGAAATAACCGACACGCGAGCACTGCTGTTTTCGAGTTTAACGACGCCACCGGGGTGTAACCGCGCGCCGTGTGATCGTGAAGATATTCATCGATCAGGCTATGGCTTCTTGGACTGCGGCGAGGCGGTTCAAAAAACAATCGCCTGGCAGCAGGTAAGCGATGCCCAGACTTTTGGAGGAAATCAAATGAATAAGGAAAATCTTGGGAGCACAGTCTACGAGCAGCAAAATGCGCCGACACAAGCAACCCACACTGAGCATCCGGCCGAAAACATAGCGGATGTGGCTGAGCGCTCAGCCGTGCCTCATGCGGGTGTCGATCCAATACACTGTGATTGTCATCCAGCGATCGCTGAATCAACAGCAACCTCTTCCCTGCTTGGAGACCCTGCGCACGCCGCCGATACAGAGCCTGTTGAGTGGTCAGACGAGCGCAGTGGACAGGACCCCGCCGCGGTGCGTGAACAACTGATCTTTCAAGCTATGCAAGGAATGCTAGGAAGAGGACCTGCGACCATGTTATCGGTAGCGCGATCACTGATGAGTGGAGAAGACACGCCCGATACTGATATCGAAAGTGATGCCGATAGTCCTTTGCCCTCGCCGCTTGTGCTGACCCGCAAAGTGCCGGGTTCGCCTGAACCCTACGTCGGCATCGTGTTGCCTTCGGGTCATGACGAGTCAACGTCGAACCCTCTCGAATTACCCTGTGAACAGCGCGGCACAGGTGAGTATGTAGAGGTGCTGGAGTGGCAGCCTCATGCCGAAGCCCCACAGCTTGCCGTTCGTCGACTCGCTGACCGATATGGACGCATGGATCGTGGTCAGAGTGTTCATGCGCTCGATGACTCTCTGATCGACCGCCTGATAAACGCCCTGCCTGAGACAGACGATGAGTCGATGTATGAGGAGGCAAACCCATGCTGCCCATAGTTGTCGTGCCGGGCATTATGGGTACCCGGCTTGAAAACAGTAGCGGTCGAACACTGTGGGACCCGGACGATGGCGTATCGTTTTCCAATGTGCGGGGTGTCAGCGATCTGATTGATCCCACGAACCGTGCCTACCCGAGTCGCCGCACCGGCCTAGGACTTATGACCCAATTTCAGTTACGCGGGGTCGAGAATGTCAGTCATCTAGTCTGGCACCTGGGTTACAAACATCTAATTGAAGGATTGGTCAGTCCCCGTTTTCGAGACGCCTGTGGTCAACCATCGAAAGTTTACTGCTCAGGCTACGACTGGCGACAATCCAATCGACGTTCCGCGGCGAACCTCAGCCGCGTCATCCGGTTCGCGCTGAGTGATAGTGGGGCACCGAGAGTAAATATTATTGCGCACAGCATGGGTGGCCTAGTCGCGAGATGGCTGTGCCGATACGGCATAATCGGTGGGCGACCTGTTCGCAGCAAAGTGAACCATCTTTATTTGTTGGGCAGCCCAACCCATGGTGCGCCCAAAGCCTACCGAGCGCTGCGTCAATCGTTTGTGGCGGCCGATCTGATTAGCGACATTGCGCCGGAAGCGTTCGACGATAGCGTGTTCGATTTTGCCGGACCTGGCGTTGCACGAATGTTGCGACGATTCGACTCGATCTTTGAGCTCTTGCCCAATGAAGCGTTTTGCCGCGCTAATCCATACTGGTTGCAGTTTAATTACCGTCGAGCCGGAATGACCGACGCTGCC
This sequence comes from Pseudomonadota bacterium, assembly GCA_039028935.1. Lineage (NCBI taxonomy): Bacteria > Pseudomonadati > Pseudomonadota > Pseudomonadota bacterium. Next base: position 70,126 of record JBCCHD010000017.1, read on the forward strand.
GATCCAGTGCGCGTCTATCGAAATCGTGTGACCGGAATATCGACACATTCTGCCAGACTCCGTAACCGTGATCGCTTCGATCGCGCTCTGGGTACCTACATGCCTCCCAACACCACCATCTTCTACTCGAGTGATGTGAATACGCGCACGGTTATGCGCATCGATCGAGGTGGCAGACTTCGCTCCGCTGGCACGTCCGCACAGAACAAAGGGGACGGCACCGTGCCGACCTATTCGGGCGCCGCATTCAGTGCAAGCACGCCGGTTCGACGACGTGATCTCATTCGCTACACCCATAGTGAGCTAGCGAACGATCCTCGCGCGGTGCGCGAGCTCTTGCGCGTGATCAAGCATGACTGCCAGACAACCACCGCATCACACTCTTCCACAGCCCGTGCCATAGCCATGGGCTGAACACACTAAAGGATGTAAACATGTTTAATCACAATCCGAATCAATCTGTAAGGCAGGGTGGCTACTCGCAGGCGCGCGCGATTCAACCGAGTGCATCGCCTCGTATCGTGCCAGCTCCGGGATTTGTACATCAATACAGGGAGGCGGATTACCCGGTCAATTGGCAGCAAGAGCAAGCTCTTGCGCTATCCTCGACCAACATAGAATCTTCCGTCACCGACAACGCTAGTGTGTACGATCAGTCTTACGCGGAGTCGCGCCGCTGTCAGTTCAATCTGCTTCGGGCCAGTCGAGACGGAGTCAGCGACTATCATGCCAACAGCCACATTGGCTTTTTTCGACTGCGGGAGCGTCCGAGTGTCGAGGATGCCGTTAATCGATTGTTCCGTCATTTCCCAACCATATTCTCGCCTGGAAATTCCGCGGTAGCCGTGTTTTCATCCTGCCGATATCATGGCGAACGAACCGTTAAGTTCACCGCGAATGTGCCTGGCCCAGACCTGCACGATGATTGGGTAGTAATGCGCAAAGAACCGCGCTACTTCTTCGCACGAACGCTCGAACGACTCTGGCGCGAGCCCTGGGAAACGGCTGCCTCGTATGCGGCTCCGGCCTTCTCCCCTGTATTGGGTCGAAGCGGGAGCAATTTGGCCTGGGTCATCAATCGTCGCCACTTTCTTGCTGGGCGTCGCTCCTGGACCTTCGGCTACTTGCCTGAACACAACTTGTTCTTTGTCGAGACCGCAGCACTCGAACGCTACTCGCACTCGATTTTCGAACGTATGGAAGGACCGATGGGTATTCGCCAGCAGGTGATCGAGATCTGGGCGAAACTCATTGAGAACATTGCGCAGCACTTTAGCTGGCGTTTGGTCCGGCATGTGCCCGCTGGCTACCGTACACGAGGTCGTGTGGCGTATCGTCAAGGCGCATCCCGCTCCGCCAGAGCGATATTTACGACGGGTTGGTATTCGGGTGTATTGCAGCGCCATCCCGCGCTTAGCACCTACTGACTCCGATCACCGACCGCACTCTGCTCCGGTTCGATGGAGCCCGCTGACTGAGGAATTTTGGCTTATTTTGTTAGCCATGCGGGCATGAACACCTACAAGGCTTACAAAGCAGTAGCGATTCGACCGCCAACGACGATCAATTGGTACGTAAGAACGAACACGGATTCGGGTTGACCACCACGTGTGTACGAGAGAAGAGGTCTGGTCATAGCTGCCCTCGAATCGTAACGCTTCGGCGACGGCCTATCACCCATGCTGGCTCAAATATTGGCTCTTACCACTAATCACACTGATTGGCATCAAACGATGCCCGTCTGTCCGGAAACGCCGAGTTAATGAACGCGTTTAATCGTTGATTCGCCTGCGTCGCTTCTTTGAGTTCTGATGGGGAAACGGTTTTCGGCACTCTCGTATAGTGGAACAAGCGAACATCAATGGCTTTATCCTTCCAAAAGCCATTAACATTCGCCAGGTTATTCGCCCCATCATCGATCATGAATATGGCATCGAAGGCGTGCTGTTTATCGATTCTTGCGAGTATGTCGTGAAGGACAACGCCCTTATCGAGTCCGGTCGACATCACAATCCCGTTCGCATACGTAACGCCTCGCCCCCGAAGCCTAAAATCCAAAGCGCGACCAGGTGCCATCAAATGCGAGGAGGCCAGATCAATCTGAGCCCGCCCGAGTTCCCGTTCGGTGCCGCTACGCGCCCCAGGCGACCTGGATGTTAATGCGAAGACCGAATGCTGGCCTTGGAGACGCCGTACAACCTCATGGGCATCGTCCTGTGTGGGCCGAAAACGCGCTAACTCAAAGAGCACATCAAGCTTGGCGAAAATGCACTGGAGTTTTTCGTCGTCGGAGATGCGAACCATGTCGCCGCCCTCGGTTTGCATCACATCGCCACTTTGCCATCGATACAAGGCATCGCCACCAAAAAACTGAGCACTGGTCAGTAGCGTGTCATCAATGTCAAAAACGATAAGTAAACGGTGATTCGGATTTTGCGAGGAATAGCGCTGAATCGACCGGTCCATGACGGCCAAATCCGTGACATTATTTTCGCATCGAACTCGATCGCCAAGATCGCTTGCGCTCGGACATGCCTCCGCTTCTATATGGAGGTTGGTCGGACTTGTTGCGCAACCACTCAGCACGAGAAACACGAATAGATGCATTATCCAACTTCGCTCCGCCATATAGTTCGCCTCTTGCTTCATTGATTAAACATACGAAAAACACTGTCGACCAATTGTCAGACCAACTGTCCGTGGCGTCTCCGACACGTGTTGCGGTAACTCATCGACCTTCGCATAAAACGACGCCAGGTTAGTCTTTAGACAGCGAATTGATTCACCCCCGCGCCCAATGGCGCCCCGACCACGATTCGAACGTGGGACCTTCCGCTTAGGAGGCGGACTTCGGGTTGGGTAGATGTATTGGGCTCGAATGATTTTGTTCGTTACCATTTGTTTTAATTGATATTCCTGCAATATAATTCCAGCCACATTTTAAACCGTTTTGCACCTACCTTATTGGTCACGTGCAAAAAGTGGTCACGAATAAGTACCGTAATTTGGAAGTATAGATCTCCTAGGTTGAACTACTAGCAATCTCAATGCAATTAATCCACAGCCTTATACCACCACATAAATCGGTGTTCGGATATGGCATTGTTTCGTATAACCCATCCGTCAGATTCCCTATCATGTAAAATGGAACCCGGCAGTTTTGGGACTATCTACTGAGAGCCCTTGAGAATGACTGGTCGCAGTTTCTTCGCCGAGGACCGCAAGATTCAACTGCGACGGCTTGAGCTAGAACTAACTTTGTCAGGCCAGAATAGGTCAGATGCTTTACTGATGCTACGAAACACCATAAGTAAATTTTCTTACCGATCGACCTCAAATGCGCCTACAACCTCATTCAATAAGTTTTGTGACGAAGAGTAGCGCGGCCATAGCAATTATTGAGGATGCCAATCCAAATGCAGCAACAACTTCAGCAAAAAGCGCATCGTTCTGCCGCCCTCCACCGCTTATGGCTGTTCCTGACCGGCAGAAGCGCCAACGCCGCATGTCGAATAAACACATCGTCAACAGGAGGTATGCTGACCAGAAGCTAATCGCCTGTACCTCTGTTGTGCCCCAACCGGCAAACGCAAAGTTCAAAACGTTGAACAGAAACAATGCTATGAACACCCCCCAAAAACGGGACCAAATCGTTCGGGGATTCTCAGTTTCGAGATCAACTAAAGAAGCGGATTGGTCTGTTTCGTATTTGTCGATCCGTTTGAAAGGCGCATAAAGAAAAAATAAACTTACTAAGAGTCCTAAGCCTGCAATCAGTGCAGTCGACTCAACAAGATGATTGTGTGAGTCCGGCCCTTCAATCGTGGAATACGAATAGATGATTGCAATGGTAATGAACGCGAAGGATACTAAAATCCAGATAAGCGCCGGGGCCGCCCTTCGCACATCTGCCCAAATTTGCGAAAAAGAAATATCAGGGTTCGTGGAATCGTCATCATCGTTGCTCTTTTCGTAGATCTCATTCAACTCTCCCCAAGTCAACCCTGTCGAAATTACCAATGAAAACACAATGCCGACTGCGAAAACGATATCGAAAAAATAAGCCCCGAAGCCCGTGATTTCTGAAGGTGTGCCACTATAGAACTCGAGCATATGGCGAAGCGTGCCGGATACTATGAGAAAAACTGCAAAGGGCTCAATCAGCCTTAAGGCGGCAATAAAATTGAATTTCTCTAGGTTTCTCCTGATTTTCTGACCCCAAGTTTGTGCGGTTAGAACCACACCGCCGACGACAACGAATATCACTGCCGCAAAGATTAATAGGTCCACGAGCAGAGTTCCGCTAAGCGTCGCAACCGGTGGTGTATCGACATTGGGGATGAGATAAGTCTTTAGAAGGGCACTTATCGCGAGCATATCTACGGCAACAGCACCAGCTATAGAAATCCCTCGTGCGCCGTCGGAAATTCCAACCTTCTGCGCAAACGCTCTTACAACATCCACGAACAATCGCATGTCGTTGCGGTCGACGGCGTTCTCATCGTTTGCTTTCTCGGAATGGTCTTCCTTAACTTTGTCTCGATAAGTCCACCAAACGAAGCAAACAATCAAGAAGTTTAGAATAGAAATTATCGCAATCCCAACACCGTCGGGAACATCCCAAATATCGATTGGCCAATTCAAAAGAGATTGAAATGCTAAGATCAATAGCATGTAGATGAAAAACGAAAGCGAATGGAAAAGAGAGTGCCAAAGAGCCATCCAGAGCTTTCTTCGATGGAACATCTGGTCGTCTGGTTTTTTGGGATACTCTCGAGTCAGCTCAACAACAGAAACATCTATCGACACGATCAATCCGATAACGAACGCAAAGACTACGAATGGCCCATTTGCCAATTGCTCAATAAAGCTGCTAAATTCCATGCAAGCTCACTCCCAAAGTATTAATCCCAACAATTCAACGTCGAATTGAACCGCCCCGGGATTGCCGGAGACCTTTTATCTTGAGAGGATATCCGAATGACCCAAGCAAATCGATACTCCACCGAAGTCCGGGAGCGAGCTGTACGCATGTTGCTGGAGCAAGAGCCATCTCATTCATCG
>JBCCHD010000018.1 GCA_039028935.1 Pseudomonadota bacterium
CTTCGAATTCTGATTGCCTGTCTCCCTAACCGGCGCTTTGAACGATGCGTTTAGGGACGGAGAATTGCGCGTAGCAGTAAAGTTTAGAGGTTACTAAGGCACTATCTCCTGTATAGTGTAATCAAATTGTCGTACAAAAGAGGTAGCCACTCTGAGCCATCAAACCATGTTCCGCTTTAGGCATCCCCCAATCAGCAGCCAATATCCGTATTTACGGAGCTTTAGTGTACAAATTCTAGGCTTTTTTGCCCAACTCGTTCCGCGAGTTGAGACGATTCTTCCTTTTTTGGCCAACAATCAGGGCGATTCCCGCAGCTGCCAAAAAGCACCCTGTCTACTCAGAGAGTAATCTAGCTAGGTATTGATATTGGACACCTCATTTTTCCCTACCTAAAAAACTGCTCATTTCTGTAACAGTCACTAAGTACGCAAAGCAAGTTTTTTTGGACCCGGGCCAAATATGATGAAACTACGACATTACAGCTCTGGTTCAAAGAAGAATGCGTGATATTCAGACTGAAGAGCTCTAACGCCAAAGCACAGCAACTAATCGTCCGTTCTTCTAACTCGTGTTCTCCAACGACGCCTATCAATGGCAGTTCTTAGATCCAATGGATCATCCTCATCATGCGGAAATCTAGTATTGACCAGAGATACAGGAGCCTGCGCAACCCTCTCGAGCTCTTCGATAAACTTGATAGTGTCCGCGTTCATCAACTCAAAGCGCCGAGCCTTGCGATTGTCAGCATGATGGTAGTCCGCAAAAGTAAGAACTATGTCGGTAGGTGAATTCAACTCGCATGCTATGCGAAAACTATCCCACTCAAACCAACCAACACGTCTGTCTAAATTTGTAGTAGAAGTTTTCTCATACGCGGTCAGGTCCTCTGTAATCCCAGCCTGGTCAGCAACTTTCTCAAATGTAGTCTCGTGTTTTAACTTTCCGGAAGTGCTTTTCTCCGGAGACTGAACCCTGATCGGCGTAAATCTAACCACCATAAGGACTCGATTTACTCGGCGAGGCGGAATTCCTGCTTCCGCAAGACAACCAGCAACATTTGTGTCGCGTGAAGTGACGTGCGGATAAGGACCGTGGTAGAGACTTAGTAAACTTCCCTGAGTTCCTTCAAGTAGAATTTTTTCACCGCGCGCGTATGCTTGTTGCAGTCTCTTATGGGTTGACTTCACGTATGGCTCAAGCTCTTTATAGCTCGACGCAAGACGAGCTCCATCTGGACAATCGAATCTCTGCATGATTCTACGAGCCGCTGCACTTCCGCCTCCTCTTCCAGTTGAACCGATAGCTCTTACTAAGCGCTCTTCCTCCTCTCTGTCTTCTTCTGTAATGACCATTACGTTTTCGGCTAGAAAAACACGATCTGAGTCGAGCCCGCACTCCTCAACTTCTTTCAAGAACTCCTCAATGTGAATAGTAGCTCCAGGACCAATAAGAACGTCACCGCTACTCTCTCGGCAACCAGAAGGAAGGGAGTGGTACGTATACTTACCTAACTCGCGTGCCGCTTTGTGACCAGCGTTAGGTCCACCGACTCTCATAAGCAAGTCATACTCCTGAGAAAGATACGCCGCGATCTGTCCTTTACCTTCACTTCCGTACTGTCCACCAATCAGCACATCCACACACTTTAGATCCGGCGCGGGGTAAAGGCCCAAGTAAGCGGCGACGCGAGTCAAAGTATCATCAGCATCAGTTCGTTCTGTAAATATTCGGATATCGGCGTCTTTCTTGAATGAGTCGATATCTTCCTCAGACTCAACGAAATCAATCCTCTGTGGGTTTGAAAACTCCAGTAGTGACGCTTGATCTTCCCGTCGCTTGGCGAGTCTCCTATATAGCACTCGGCGAGTTGTGTAGAGATGGACGTGAGTAACTTCAAGTTCGGTTTGCTGCCGAAAACGCTTTAATTGACACGCGTTTCTTACACTGTCGACAACTACTGGAACGCCGCTATTTTTAGTCGCGGCAAATTTCTCTACTGCTGTAAGCAACCATCGACACCCTGTCTCGCTGTCTAACTGGTCCCCTAAACGCATCAAACTTCGCCTATCAGTTTCCAAAGATCGCTTTCTAGCAATCTCCTTAAGATAATCTGAAGATTTAAATATAGAGAACTCAAAGTTGCCCTTGAGGTTTTTGGCTAACACGGACTTCCCGACTGAAGTATGCCCACTGATTATCACCACCGGCCTCATACTTGACCCACTGTATCAAGCGATATAGTGTTTATGATCTTAGCAATTGACGTCGCTGCCATCGAATCAGAGTTAAAGCATATATCTGCCAATTCCACTAGATCTCTTGCGTATCTCTCAGTGCTGCTAGATTTTGCCAAATCGTAACTGACTGTTAGATCGCGCTCATCGCTTATGGCTCGACTGTCAAATCGAGACTTTAATATCTCCGGTGGGCATAAAAAATGAACATGCATGACTCGGCGAGAAAACTCCTCTTTGAATCGATCAATCTGGAAGTCTCTTCGAACACTATCTAAAACCCAACGGCTATCAGCATTTGATTCTGTGATTTGCGATCGAGCCAGATTAGAAACCCATGCTCCCCGCGTTTCCTCATCTAGCAAACCTCCCATTTCCTGCAATCCAACTCGATCGCATGAGATTTTTCGTTCTATCGCTCTTTCTTTCAAATAGTCCCCTGTTCGAATTCGTCGATAACTGTATTCTTCCTCAAGTATTTTCGAGACAGTTGTCTTGCCGGAAGCAATCTCACCACTAAACAAAAAAATCATATGTCTATTTGAGCCCTATACCCGATCGAATTCCAGGCCGTCGCCACGCCAGTGCTCATCATCCTTAGTCCTTTCTATGAACCTTAGAACCTTTTCAGCGTAATCTTGATTGCGATTGTATACACCCGGCGGAGTAACTTCATACACGCCCCAAGTTAATCCGTAACCGTTGATGATTCTCTTCGCTATATCGTGATCTTCCTCTGAAAAACAGTGAACTTCTGTACCATTTGGCAGAGGAAGCTTTTCGTGAACCAATACTTCAATCATGGTGCCAATCGGATAGTGCTTCCTAAGCATTCTTATTTTGTCGCCATCGCTTCTCGCAATTGGTATTTTCCTATCCCCGTAGTATCGGCCATTGGTATCGCTTTCTTTAAATCCGCCTGTAGGGCTATCAGTTGTTCGCCTAGCCATCGCCACGTTATATCTACAAAGATCAAATCGCATGGAGTCGAACGCACTTACAGGGACCCGAATCGATATATGCGGAAATCCTCCTTTGAGTTTGGCCTGAATTATCTCAGGATCATGGCTAAGTGTTAGAAAAGCGTAGCCACCGAATCCTCGCGCGATATCTGTATTCTTTGATCGTGAACGAAAGTGTGAATCTGCGTATCCGAGCTTAGACAGCGCTCGCTTGCTCAACAAAGATTTCGAGCGTGCAATAAAAGGAAGATAATGCAGTGGGGCGAAGTGAGGTACAAAATCCACGCCAATATCTGTAAACAATCTCATAGTATTTGCAGTGTGTTGAAGACAGTAGCCCCTATCGAACACATTCTTTCAACATAAGCAAGTGATTCTGGTAATCCTGTTTGAAGGTAACGAATTCCAGTGTTTTTCATTAATATGGGTCCATTGTGTAACGAAACTCCGTCACATCTCTACATTAGATAACTGAACCCGCGAGCCCACACATTGCATGCGACTCGCCCTTGAATATGCTCTAGGAAACCAGGAGAAAATGCAAGGTTTCTTATGAATGCGCCACTACGTTCATTGTTTCTGACCCTTTCTTGAGAGCAAACGCGAACACTGTACTGCACTCTAGCTGCGCAATTTAGCACGCTAATTGCCGATTGGAGTTACCGAGTCGCTACTCAATAGACTCCGTCCTGATCATCCAGCGCAGCGTTTCGTTTGGCCTATCAGCTGAAGAACAAAGACTCAATGTTTCCCAGAGTACAAATCAAATCTGCGATCGTATTCGAGAGACTACAGGATGGTAGTAAGACCATTGTTTTCTGAGAACAATGGCAATAGAAAAAATGGAAAAGGCTCGGAATATGACCCTTAACAGACAATACAATGAAGCACACAAAGACAGAGTAAGCCGGATTCTATGAAAATATCGCTTGCTACAAATAATCTTAGCATCATTCACAAGATTCGATCCGGCTTATTCTCTGCCAAATTCCATGCCCAATTTTTCAGCGAAACCGAAAATCTCAAGTTACAGGACGATCTTTTCCGGCAGGGTGGGGTTCATTAGGCGGCGAAAATTTAGATTGAATTGTCGAACGCCACCCTCCCGCTGTCGATTCAGCCAGAATTTCTCGGCTTTACTTCTCGCTCTACTTTCTGAGGATTGTTACGAGTTGTTGCAATTCTTACATTCGGTAGCATTATCTTATGTACAATTTAAATCGAAGTTTCAATGCAAAGACCCTACAAAGCTTAAAACTCAGTTGCGACGTCGGTGGCTCTATAACTAACAGAGCCGTTTCAATCAACACGGATAAAGATACAGCGTCTAACCATGCAGAGTTTATCGCTCGCGAAGGATTCTCGGAGCTGAGCGAGTTTCAGTCAGTGGGCATCCTTAAAACCCCCGATGAAATCAAGCTGTACGGAGAATTTCGAGTTTTAGTCGCGTCGATTAGTCAGTTCATCGAATACTATGTTGACTTATTGAACGATGAGTTGTTGATTGCCTCGTACTACATCGTTCTGACCTGGGTCCAGGACTCATTCCAGCAGATTCCATATCTCCGTAAAACCGGTGACTATGGTACAGGTAAATCTCGCTTTCTCAGAGTTCTCGGCAGTATCTCATACAAAGGCACATTCGCATCGGGAGCGTCAACAATCAGCCCAATTTTTCACCTACTGGACACGATTCGAGGCACACTTATCTTAGACGAAGCGGACTTCTCCGAGAGCGATTGCAAATCGCAAATTACAAAGATTTTAAACAACGGATTTATGAAAGGCTTCCCTGTCCTCAGGTCTATGCCAGACAAGAATGGTGCTTTTACACCGAGGGCATTCCATGTTTTCGGCTGTAAAATCTTAGCCACGCGATCATTTTTTAGCGACAACGCACTTGAGTCACGCTTTATATCTTTTCATCCTAAGCTGGGAAAACTCCGTCCTGACATACCAATCACTCTGCCTCCTAGTTTCGAGGCGGAAGCCGCTGAACTGAGAAATAAGTTGCTTATGTTTCGATTCAGGAACTACGAGAAGTACCGCGACATGCAATACGAGGTTGACCTCGAAGTTGAGCCGCGGATCAAGCAGATCTTGCAACCACTTTTCTGCCTCATGCAAGAGGATCCTAAAGCAACTAACGCTCTCACTCGGTATGCGCAATCAATGCAGGAGGAAATCAGCCAGGATCGCTCGACTCAGGTTGAGGCGCGAGTTCTCACAATTATCAGAAGCCTGTGGGATAAGAAAAAGGGAGTGGTGACTATCAAGGAAGTCACAAGCCACTTTCAGACTAAGTACTCACAGGAATACCGAAGAAGGATCACCTACCGATGGATCGGCAGCATCGTACGGAAAGTGCTCGGTATCAGAACACGAAAAACCAATGGGCTTTACACTATATGCGATTCTGAAGCGGATCGGTTATCCACACTTTACGAACGCTTCAATATCTAGCCTGCTTTGACTCAATAACAAAGTCCCTAAAGTCCCTACGTCCACAATCGTTCGCCAGTTACGTTTTAGGACGTAGGGACTTTAGGGACTTCATTCAAACGACCCGCTGCCCCACAAACCAAAAACCCCACATAACTGTCAGATTCTCCCGATTATGCGGGGTTACGAATTCTTCGCTTGGGCGCTACAGTGAATAGCCTGCTGGTCAATAACCCCAGCAGGGAACGCCATATGGATACATCTGTACAGGACAACTTAAAGGCATTACGAAAGCGCTCTGGACTCTCGCAGATAGAACTTGGAGCGGTTCTAGGCTGCGCAAACGAATCGACGATATCTCACCTTGAGCATCGTAGAACAGAGATTAACGCGAGAACCTTGATTGCCTACCATATATTATTCGGGATCCCGATTGAGAACATCGTGCCCGGGCTCTACACAGAGATTAGGCTCCACATTATTAGCAGAGTTGCCGCAATGCAGGAGGCCTCTTCGGACAATCCAGAAAAAGTACTTGACAGGGTTCGTGATGAGTTTCTCGAAGAGTTTCGCATGAGGCAACGTAACAAAATTCAGTATGACTGAAACAATTAGTCGAAGCAGCACTACGCCTACATACGTCCCTGATTCATTCACTGGATCAAATCGAATTCTGGCAGTCCGCCCCACAGAAAAAGGATTCAGTTTTGCTGTGTTCGAAGGACCGGATTCACCGCTTGACTGGGGGTGCCTACAGAAGACCGAGAAAGAAAACTCATTGGATAGCCTCGTCATGAAACTACATGCCCTCTGCGACTACTACTCGCCGACGGTACTAGTATCTGAACGAATACCAGACGATGCACATAGATCAGAACTTTCCAAAGAACTTTCGAAGGAAATTCCACTGTTTGCAAAGGAACAATCGCTCGAGTCAAAGCAATTCGACAGGCACGAAGTAAAAGGGGTCTTCTCGGTATTCGGCGCAGTAACGCAGCAAAATATTGCAGAACTTATCGCCGATTGGCTCCCTGGATACTTTGTCCACTACCTACCTAAGAAGACGAAATCCTGGGAAACCACTCATCCAAGAATTTATCTCTTCTACGCAATAGCACTTGCACTCTCGTATTACTACATACGGGACTGACATAGACGCTGTTTTACTCGGCCTAAGGCAGTTAGTTCGTAAGACAACTCCTCTGGCCAATGATCTTTCAACTGTCTACAGAGGACTACGCAATGACAGACACATTATACCGCACCGAACCAGATGGTCGATACGCAATCGCTGATTCAATCACCCTAACTGAACTTCTCTCCATCACAAAGAGTATTGTCTCAGAACAATACTCAGACCGAGAGCCATTCACTTCCCCTACTATCGTATCGAACTATGTCTATGCAGCACTGGCGCACAAGGAACGGGAAGAATTTCTCTGCCTATTCCTAGATTGTCGGAATCGATTAGTCCACGAAGAGGTGCTGTTTGTGGGGACGATAGACGGGGCGTCAGTACATCCGAGAGAGATTATTAAGACGGCCCTCTCACACAATGCGGCGGCATTGATTATTGCCCACAACCACCCCTCAGGAGTATCAGCACCTTCACAAGCGGATGAGCAGATCACTCGCAAAATCAACAAGGCATGCACTCTTCTGAACATACGCCTACTTGATCACATAGTCGTTGGTGCCGATGGCACCACAAGCTTCGCAAGCCGAGGCTTGCTGTAGACCAAACTGCCAGCATGTTATTCGCTGGCAGTTTTTATGCAGAAATCCATTAGGCTCTTGCCCCTTCTCCAGCGTGCAAATATTCTACCCCCTTTTTGCTGTAAGTTTTTACGAGAGAATGACATATATGGATACTGTCATTTATTTTGCAGAGGAAAATTACCGAAAGCGCTCCACTGTCTTCGGAATCAAGGAAAATGATTTGCTTTCACACACGTATGTTGTTGGAAAGACTGGAACAGGTAAGACAAATCTACTAGAGAGCCTACTAATTGGTCATATAAATAACGGCAACGGTTGCTGCCTCATTGATCCCCACGGAGACCTGGCTGAAAAGGTTAATCGGTCAATAAAAGCATCGGACAACGTCGTCTACGTCAATCCATCAGATACAGATAGCCCATGGGGCTACAATCCACTCAAACGTACGCCGCCCCACTACATTCCGCTCGTAGCATCCGGAATCATTGATGTTTTTAAGAAATCGTTTGACAACAAGAGTTGGGGAGCACGACTTGAACACATTCTCAGGAACAGCGTACTCACACTGCTCGAATCTGGTGGAGCGAAGCTTTCAGATATTCCAAGACTCTTAAACGATCGAGACTATCGACAGTCCATTCTCAAACGAGTAAGAAATCAGGATTTACTCGATTTCTGGCGTTTTGAGTACGACAAATACAGCTTCGTACAACGTCAGATTGCCATTGCACCGATCCTAAACAAACTCGGGGGCTACATCACAAACCCTAGTGTACGTCGTGTTGTGATTGACCCGGCCAAAGAGCTCTCCTTTAGTGAGATCATGGACTCCCGGAAAATACTCATCATCAATCTCTCTCGCGGACTCATTGGTTCAGAAGCCGCCCACCTTCTCGGCTCGCTGTTTCTGACATCTATTAGCCTGGCCGCATACTTTAGAGCAAGACTCTCAGAGGACAGACGAATACCCTTTTTCATTCATGTCGATGAATTCCAGAACTTTACAACCGATTCAGTCGCCGACATGCTCTCTGAGTTACGAAAGTATAAGCTCGGACTGGTATTAGCACATCAGTATATCGGCCAACTCACTCCAACCATTCGCGATTCGATAATAGGAAACGTTGGAACAATCATTGCATTTAGAATCGGAACTATCGACGCCAAGTTCCTATCAACTGAGTTTCATCCCAGATTTTGCGTCAACGACCTAATCAGTCTTCCAAACTATCGCATCTATCTGAAACTAATGATTGACGGTGTACCGAGCAAACCATTCAGTGCAACGACCATCAAAGCATCTAAGCTAATTGCCGATACGCGCCCCAACCCCTTTGTGGTAGCGTCTCGGGAAGAGTCGTAACAGAGAAGCATTTCATAAGAATCTGATTACACTCTCTAGCTAGCATTAAAGCTGGAAAAATAAATAAGAATTCCGCCAAGGAGACACGCCATGAAATTACTGCTGACCAGAGAGCAAGCGTCTAAGGGCCTCGTTTCAAAAAAAATCGAATTCAAACTCACAGCCCGAGCATCGCTCTCAGACGATGAGAAGTCGAAAATTGATCGATACAAGATGGGGGATCTACTTCTCTACACAAACCTCGAAGATCGCGGCTCAGGAGCCTTAGGAGCCATTTCTAGGGCGATGAGCGGGGTTGAACTTCGCGTCAACGACCTCGTCCATGGAAAATCCGTTACTTGCAAGGACATTCTCGAGATGATGGGGATCGAGAACCAAATACGAGGAGCCTGCGAACAGTTCAAGTTAATGCTCGATGCTGCGTCAGGGTTTGAAGGCGAAACCGTCATCGAATACTAGTGTCGTTCTGGACTGATCTTCTCGACGGCTATCGGTTTGGCCAGCGAGTAGTTGCACTACTTAGTCGCGTCTTTAAGTCCACTGCCTCGCTGTTTACGTCCAACCAACGAGAAAAGAAATTCGACTTTGCGGGCGAGACCCAGAAACTACACGAACTGTATGATGAGACCAAGCTCGCGTTTGAGAATTCATCGTTAGGACGGGTACAGCCACACCTGCTTGCAGTCGAGATCGTCTCTTCTGTCGCCGATGAAACGGGAGTCCCCGTAACGGAGGGATTTCTCAGCCCATTCTACGACGTAATATCAGAAGCCCTCAGATCCGAGGGCTTTTGGTTTCTGCCTGAACGCGAAGAATTCCTCTCTGACGACCCCGTATCACGAGCTGAGGCTCGCATTGACCTACGAAAAAGGAAGAACCTATACGAGAATTCTGACGAAAAACTAGAGTACCTTGTCGGACTCTTGCGGAAGGCACTGATAGGTTTAATCTCTGGTGTTCAATCAGATCTACTCAGTAATGGATACGATGAGGATCTTTCAATTGATATTACTGACCTCTACAAAGATCTTGGGACTCACCTAGAATATTTCATTCTCAATTTTTTCGACGACGAACTCTCCTCCGTTGGTGTATTCCAGCAATACATGAACGCCTTCCATGAGAATATCGCTAGAGCTTCGGGCATAGTCGACCACCAACCCAGAACACATACTAATGAATTTGTGTTTCCCTCCGACAGTCCATTCGTCGGCGAGCAACTGATAGATACTTATTTAAGAGGAACCGCCTTCCAACAGCTGTTTGAGGCACAACTCCCGGTACAGATTCCCAAGAGAGTTCGCAATGAACACACATGGATTGTTGCTGGTTCAGGTCACGGTAAAACGCAACTGCTCCAACAACTCATCTGTAAGGACATAGATAGCGGTACGGGTTTCATGGTGATCGACAGCCAAGGCGACCTTATTCGAAACATCCTGACGCTTGCCGAATTTGGTCCTGACCACGAACGTAGTCTTGCTGAAAAGCTAATACTCGTTGATCCAAACGATATTGACTATCCAGTGGCACTCAACCTGTTTTCACTAAATAACTACGATGAATCAAACCTTACTGCCCATCAAAAAGAAACAGTATTCAACGCTACGGTTGAGATGTACTCATTCTTGTTTGGTTCGATCTTTGGAGCTGAGTTAACCGCGAGGCAGGACATCATATTCGTCTACATAGCAACGCTCATGATGGAAATCCCAGACGCGAACATTTCGACGTTTATGAAGCTGTTACAAGACGGAAAAGAATTCTCCAAATACATGGAGCGGTTACCTGGAGCCGCCGGTGATTTCTTTAGAACTCAATACTTCTCTAGTCAATTCTCTTCAACCAAGAAACAAGTCCTTACGAGACTCTGGGCCATACGATCAAACACGACGCTTGAACGCTTGTTCTCCGCCACCGAGAACAAAGTGGACCTCTTCGAGGCGATTACACAAGGGAAAATCGTTCTGATCAATACAGCGAAATCGCTGCTGAGAGAAGAAGGCTCAGCTATTCTAGGCAGGTTCTTTATCGCCCTTCTCTCTCAAGCTACTCTGTTGCGAGCAACACAGAATCCGTCAGATAGAGACCTATTCAATGTCTATATCGATGAGGTACAGGAATATGCCGATGATTCTTTGGAGGCGCTGACAACTCAAGCCAGAAAGTACAACGTTGGAGTAACGGTTGCTCATCAGTTCCTCTCTCAAATTCCTGATCGTATTCGCTCATCGCTCGCCACCAATACGTCCACAAAACTGATTGGATCACTATCGAATAGGGACAGTCGTGCGCTTGCTGATGAGTTACAGTGTAAGCCAGAGAAGATTCAAGTCCTCAATAAAACACGATCTCATTCAGAATTCTTGTTGCATGTTAGGCACCTAACAGACAGTGGAGTTCGAGTGAGCATACCTTTTGGCGTTTTAGAGTCTCGCACCACTATCTCACCAAGCAGGCTCGAAGAAACACTAGACATCAATCGAGCAAAAATCGCCAGAATCGCCAAGATTGAGCCGTCCATCGATCAATCTACTGATATCGCTGGAAGCCCCACACCAAATGAGAGCGAACTAAAACTTAACCCTCCGACAGCATTGTCAAACCTGCCAGCGGATCGTATTGTTGAGAGATCTGAAGAGACGCCCTCAACGAACATAGAGCCCCCTGAGACACGACCATATATCGAGAAAACTAAGAGCGGAAAAGGCGGCCCGCAACATAAGCATATTCAGGGCATTGTTCGCAAAATAGGTCAAGCACATGGCTTCCAGGCCGAAATTGAGCATCCGCTCCCAGATGGCAAATCCGTCGACGTAGTACTAGACAATGAAACGCATAGAATCGCTATCGAGACTTCTGTCACGACAAGCGCGTCTCATGAAATTGGAAACATAATCAAATGCGTTAACGCTGGATTCGACAAGGTTGTCGTGATTTGCAAGAACGGAGCACAAAAAAGAAACCTGGCCTCCCTGATCAATGACGCGGACGAACTTAGAGAGGCGGGAAATATAGTGCCGCTATTGGCCTACCAATTCGAAACCTACATCTCCGGGCTCGTTCCCAATTCTCAAATTGATGCTGAGAGAATTGCTGGGTATAAAACACGAGTCAACTACGTATCAATATCAAACGAGGACGCAGAGCGCAAGAAAGTGGCTATCGCCAAGGCCCTTTTAGGGTTTAACGCGGCAAGTCACGTCAACACAGATAGTTAGAGGATATAGCTTATGAGTGATCTGTCATTAACTGAGTTCGTGGACATTGCGACTGTAACCACGGACAGAAAGGTCGCAAAGATACGAAACGCAAAGAACAAGGAACCGTATAATCCGGCGTTTGATTTCTACAAAAGACTCCGTGATGGCATAGTTTCAGCGCACAAATCTAGCGATAATAAAAGGGCGTTGAATAAAATTCTCACTAACCAGACCGACAAGAAAAAGATCACAAATTACCCGAATGTTATCGCAGGTTACAAGAAATTCTGGGGTTCCAAAAAGATCTCATGGATTGAACCTCCAAAAGAGCAAATGGTTTCCCACAATATTAGTGTATCCGTGAACCCTGAAATTGGAATCTCGTTCAATAATAAAAATTACATCGTGAAGCTGTACTTCAAGAGGGAGAAACTTGCCAAAGCACGAGTAAACATGATCCTGCAATTAATGGAGGAAACTCTTAGGTCCTCGGTACCAGATGACTATGTTTTCTCAGTGCTCGATATTCGACGAGCCAAGCTGATCGAACCCACCGTTGAAATCAAAGATGCATCAATAGTGCTCGACGCAGAAATGTCCTTGATTGCTAGTGTTTGGGATAAAGTCTAGATAGTACGCAGGCGCGATCACTGGCCCAACTTGAAAGAATCGGTATCTGAGCTGAGAGTTAGTGCCAGAAAGGCAAAAAGCAGTCGTTAGGGCCAACGAGACTAGAATACTTACTCCGATCCAGTCTAAACAGTCGCAGCATTTTGAACATTTCGCATATATTAAAGTAAGCTTTACTCATATATGTGTCCCACATTGTGAGATTTAGAGTAATTAGTAGTTAGGCCGAAAAACGACCAAGAAAATCGTGTAGCTGATCGAGTAATTTAATGGACATTCAGAAAATAGTAACCACGATACCAGCGCTAGCGGCTGAGTATTTCCACGATTTTGTCGCCATTTTGACGCGACCCGACACTCGATTTGCACCTGTACCCGTCGCAGATTCAGATGAGGAATTGATTGTAGTAAGCAACACTTCTGAGATGACCCTAAAAAGCGATCCAAAGCTTTTTCTATTTGCTACCTTAAGCCTTTGTTTCAGTATCTCTATCTCTTCTGCTAGTCCATTTTATAATCTGGACGAAGCACCGACTTTGATAGTCAATGTAATCGTTGGGCTCGTTGCATGGCTTATTTACGGATCGTTTATTCATTTGTTTTCCAAGGTGCTCCACGGGAGAGGCACGTACCCCGAAACGATTTCTGTATGTGTACAGTTATTTGCTGCGATAAGTGTATTAGGCAGCATATTCGCATTGCTTCTTTCATCCGAACTAATCGGGGATTGGTTGTATGAATCTTTTACTTGGTATCCAATTCAATTGACTGTTAATCCATTCTTAAGCTTCTTTTTGTTTCAGGCAATCGCGCTGGCAGTATACCTACCTATATCATTGAAACGGATTCACCGGTTTGGTGCACTTAAAGTAACGGCAGTAGCAATTCCGTCAATTGCGCTAGTGATAGGGCTCGCCTATGTTTTCTATTCGGGCTTCGGAGTGCATCCTACGATGGCTTCAGCGACAGCTATTCGCCAATCTCAGTCAGCTTCAGCCCCCGAGCAAAGGAGGAAGTCAATATCCGCTTCGAGAAGCAGTTTCGACCACATATGACACTGTCTGACAGCTCAAGTCCAAGCAATAACACTGACTACTGAGGCTCATTCACCACCTCTCTGCCAGGACAATATATCGATCGCTCGAAGAATTCTCCGCCTCCATTAAATCGGTGAATCTCTAGACAACGATTCACGATGCTCCCATCATCGAATTCATACATTAGATCCGTGTTATGGCAACGTAAGCGGCCTGGATTCAGTACGTACTCTTGTCCATCTACGCAATCGCCGACAGGTGCGTAGATCTCTATATCACCAACAGTTCTATCATCTGCGAGGCGTAGATACACCCACTGTGTGACGTAAGGCGAACGAGTCCCGTCTTCACTTGATGCATGTTCTGCTACCAAGAAATATCTGACAGCTCGCTGAGTGAGAACAATTGCACACTGCTCAGGATCAATCCTGTTTATCCCAGACCCATAGGTTGACTCGCCCAGACAATCACCTTGGGAGCCGTCGTTGATAATGACGCCATAACTTAGATCGGGATGCACAGCTATAGGGTCACCTTCAGCGTTTGCTGTGAAGTAGCCATCACATGGCATGGGATCATCAATGCCATTAATCCAACACCTGCTAGCAAACCGGTAGTGGTCACCAGCCTCAGAGGCAATCTGATCCATTAGGTCTTCAGCTGAGCCTGTGCGATCTGAATAGCCAAGCACTGACTTCAATGTATGAACATTGAGGCTAAACTCCGGAACGTTTTCGATGAGTATTGAAACAACTGTGGAATCAATCGCTCCACGGGCATCAGTCACCGTTAGAGTGCAGGTAACACTGGTATCGCTCTCTACCTCAGGAGCTATAAAAGACGATATGGAGGTAGTTTGGCCGTCTAGCATCACGGAACTGTTATTACAGGTCCAGGAATATGCGATGGAGTCTCCATCAGGATCATTAGACCCAGTCCCATCCAAGGAAACAACCGCTCCCTCTTGAGCCGTGTCAATCGCTACAACCTGTGCGTTCGGGGCTGAGTTGGCAGGTGGCGGAGGCGTTGAGCCTCCTCCTCCACCACAAGAGGAGATAAAAAAGACCAATGTCAGAATCAGTAAATACTGGGCAAATCGAGTCATGGAAGCCTTCCGAGTGAGATCCTGCCCGAATCGGACAGATATGCTAACTATTTTTGATTAGTATAGCGATATCGGCGCTGTTGGTCTATTATTGCTATCTATATAATAATTTTGTTAGTAATACTGATCCTTTGAATAATATTAGTTTAGCTATACTTATGGACATGAAAACCATAGGTAAACGCATTCAAAAGGCTCGCAAAGACAAGGAATTGCGACAGGCTGACGTCGCCAATCACCTTTCAGTCTCCAAAGGCGCAGTGAGTCAGTGGGAACTTGATATGAACGAGCCTTCAACCGCCAATCTTGGCCTACTGGCCGTCTACTTAGACGTATCGTTTGAGTGGCTCGCGACAGGTCGAGGGATTCAAAACATTAACGACCACATCATCAAGCTACAGGATGATTTCAAGCATCAAGGAAGGTCGCTGTTTCTTGATGAAGCGCAATTTGTATTTCTCAAAAACTATTTGGAGCTACCAGAAGATCTCCAAGAGAGCATCTCCCACATAACGAAAAAATTTGTTTCAAAGGATGCAGAAGATTAAATAGTACAAGGACGTTGGATGACTAAGAAAAATGTTGGGATATGGATTCGTGTCTCAACGCAAGATCAAGCGGAAGGCGATTCCCCAGAGCACCACCTCAAGCGCGCTAAACTCTATGCAGAAGCCCAGGAATGGAGCGTGCACACGGTGTACGATCTCGCCGGATTCAGCGGCAAGTCTGTTATGGATCATCCTGAGACCAAGAGAATGCTCAAGGATGTCAGAGAGGGTAAGATCGAAGCTCTCATATTCTCAAAACTCGCCAGATTCGGAAGAAACACGAAAGAACTACTCGAGTTTGCAGATATTTTCAGAAAGCATGATGCAGCGCTTGTTTCATTGCACGAAGCTATTGATACCTCAACTGCCGTTGGCAAACTCTTCTACACCATCATTGGTGCGCTCGCTGAATGGGAGCGGGAAGAAATTGCCAGCCGAGTTGCTGCTTCGATCCCGATTCGAGCAAAAGAAGGAAAGTCACTCGGAGGACAAGCTCCATATGGTTACCGATGGGTGGATAAGAAGCTGGAGCTTGACCCTGACGAAGCCCCAATCCGACGCCTGATGTTCGAGCTATTTGTCGAACTGAAACGAAAGAAAACTGTTGCAAGAGAACTTACGAAGCGCGGCATACGTACACGAAGAAACAGACCATTCTCAGACACTTCTGTTGGCAGACTCCTCAAAGACACAATTGTCGTCGGAGACAGAATCGTCAATCACACGAAATCCACCGGCGATGGAAAGCACTGGGAGAAAAAATCGGAAGAGGACTGGGTCGTAGTAAGCGTTCCTCCAATCGTCACAAAGCAGCTTTTTGATGAGGTCCAGCAGATTTTCGAGAGTCAGAAGAGGAAGCCCGTCCCTAAAAAAGCAAAACACCTCTTTGCAGGAATTGTGCGGTGCGAGTGCGGAAAGAACATGTACGTCTTCTCCAACTCTCCAAAGTACATCTGCAAACCCTGCAAGCGACGTATAGCTGTTGCCGATTTAGAGAAAATCTACTTCCATCGACTGAAAAAATTCCTGCTCACACCAGCCGATCTCAAACAGTATTTGGTCCAGGCCGACGAGGAAATCGAAAAGCGAACCCGAGAGCTCAAAGCCCTCAAGACGCAATCGGGAAAGCTCAAGAAGCAGATTGACAAAATCTATGACCTCTACATCGATGACAAGATTTCAAAGGACGGATTTACGCTAAAGTACAAGCCGCTGGAGGAGCAGTATCTTTCGATCCTCGATCGCATACCCATTCTAGAGTCAGAAATTGACCAGATACGGGTCACGTATAACTCAACCGATTATTTCGCAGAAGAGACGAAGAATCTCTTCTCCTCATGGGAAACGTTCGAAGAAGAGAGAAAGAGACAAGTTATTGAATTACTGACTGATTCAATAATTGTTCATAAGGACGAAGTGGAGATAAATCTCCACTTCGTCCCTAACATCATGAACACGGAGAAAATGGCAACGAACGATCAAGGATTCATCGCCGCGATCAGCTGGAAATGGCAGGGAAAGCGAACACGACCGGCAGAACGAGCGATCAACACTTCTCGATCTTCGAGCGGTTGTCGCAACACCTCAAGCGAGCGTCTCGAAAACTCCGGCAGCTCATCCAAGAACAACACGCCGTGATGCGCCAGGGATATTTCGCCGGGCATCGGTACGCGTCCTCCACCGACCAAGGCAATCGCGGAGAGCGTGTGGTGCGGGGCACGAAAAGACGGCAAGCACCAGCGCGACGGCGTCCGTTTCACGCCCGCCACATCGTGCAACATCGCGCTTTCTAAAAACTGCGCACGTTCAAGATCAGGAAGAATGGTGGGCAGTCGACGGGCGAGCATGCTTTTGCCGCTGCCTGGCGGTCCGACCATGAGCGCATGGTGTCCACCCGCTGCCGCAATCTCGAGCGCCCGGCAGGCGCGCGGTTGACCGCGCACGTCCGAGAAATCCAGTTTCTCATCTTGCGTTGCCTCGGACTCCTCACCCGACGACCTCAAGAGACTGTGAGTGCCTTGCAGGAACGCCGCCACCTCGACGAGCGTGTGTGCGCCCAGCAAGTGCCTGTTACCCGCACCGACGGTGGCCGGCAAACTCGACACCGGCATAATGACTTCAACCTTCGCTTCGAGCGTGGCGATCGCGATGGACAACGCGCCTCGCATGTGTCGTAGCTCACCGTTTAACGACAGTTCACCATAGAGCTCAAAACCCGCCATCTCCACATCCCGTAGCTGGCGCGACGCCAAGAGAATGCCAACCGCAATCGACAAGTCGAAATTACCCCCGGCTTTGGGCACATTCGCCGGAGCCAGGTTCACGGTGATACGGCGAGCGGGAAAATCGAAGCCTGAGTTAATCAACGCCGACCGCACTCGATCTTTGCTCTCTCGCACTGCCGCTTCGGGTACACCCACCATGTAAAAGCCAGGTAGTCCGCCCGAGATGTGCACTTCCACCTGCACGCGCGGCGCTTCGATGCCCACACGAGCGCGGCAGTTAACGGTGGCAAACGACACGATCGCACTCCTTGCGTCGTAACAGTGGCCGCTATCCGTAGCGGTGATTAAGTCGGATTCGATGAAAACGAACGCCGACGCGATGGCAGGTTCAGATAGGTCGCATCACGCGACCAAACGGTCAACGCTCGCCGACGATGTCAGCGGCGCCTGAAAATCGGGCGCAACCGAAGAGGATCGGCCACCCTATTCGCTTTTACCTTTAACGTCGGCTTCGAGTTCCGCGAGACGCTCGAGCATCTGCTCAAGCTTGGCACGCGTTTTTTGCAGGACGGCAGCCTGCACATCAAACTCTTCGCGCGACACGAGGTTCATCTTACCAAGCACCGAATGCAGTGTGCTCTTGAAATTACTCTCAAGGTCGCTTTGCATCGCCTTAACATTCTCAGGCAGTCGCCCCATAAGGCGTCTTGCTAAGTCATCGATCAGCTGCGGGTCCACGTTGATTCCTTTTGTCATGACACGTCGCAGTGGCAGGACTGCGCCGCCACCAGTCTCTCTAGTGTACCGCAGCACCAGCTGGTCGCGACCCGAGAATCGGGTTTATTCGCTCAATTTCTGATGAGATGCATTAAATTTATAGCCAATACGCGGCCGCGACGGGCGTTTAACGTTAAGTCGCGGCACGAAACCCCAGGCTTTACATCGCAATAGATGAACGCGATAAAGACGAGCGATCGTGCGGTGTTCGACTCACACAATCGCCACGATCACAGCCGATCAAACCGATACGGTCCAACCACCGCTCCCCAAACCTGAACGCCCTCGGCATCGTAGCCCCGATCCCAGCTGGTGATGCCCTCCGGGGTGATGACCACTTCGGAGGTGGCATAACTCGCGCCGCGCAGCGAGCTCAAACAGTCATTCGCTCGCGTGCTGCCTTCGAAATGGTCGCGCGCGGGGCGGGTAAGAAACACCGCACAACCAGTGCGCAACGACAACGCGTCGGGCGACAGGCGCTCAAACGCGGCCACGTTTTTCCAGGCGCCGGCGTACTGCAGGGGTTCGGGCAACTCGAATACGGCGCTTTGCCAATCGTTATCATCGCCGGTGACCTGATACACACGCTGGCGATACGGTCGATCGAGCGCCGAGGCGGCAGCCTGCTCAACATACAGCCAAATGCCGTCAGTGCGGTCGGCCCAGATACGCACCATCTCAAGTCGGATATCAAAATATTGACTGTCCGTGGCGGCCTGCTTTGCACTGCTGAACGAACCGATCATCAGTGCGCCGAGTTCGTTAAGCCGATCCTCCGCGTCCCCGGTTGGCGGCTCAACGTGCGCACAACCACTAACAAGCAGTGCGCTGCTCATCCACACCACCCACGCATTGATCAATTGCCTGCGTACGCCATGACGTGTGCTACGACTCATCGACTGTTCCTCCGTTATCGAGCGCTGAGTATACCGCGACCGGCACACCAGGCCCGACGCCGCTCCGACGAGAACCACAGCGATCCACGGGGGACGCGCCGTCGGGTCCAGCGTTTAGCAGGCACCCAGCCCCGGACCCGGCGCGCCCAAAAACTGCTGCGTTACGAAACTCAAATCCAAAAAGTTGATGGCTCCGTCGCCATTGATATCGAACAACAAATCCGCCCCCAGAAATGCACCCGAAAACAACGACAGATCCACAAAGTTAATTAGGCAGTCGTTATTAAAGTCAGCGTCGCAGGCGTTGCCATAGCCATCACCATCGATATCGATCTGATTGGCGTTGGCGGTGGTCGTACAGTTATCCGTCGCATCATCAATACCATCGCCATCGGTGTCCGCGCCAGCAGACAAACCGTATTGCAGATGATCCACCTCAATGCCGCCACTCGAATTACTGATGCGAATACTCGCGATACCCGCCGCATGCTCAATACCAAAAAACCGATCTTCGTTAGTTTGCCCATTAAAGGTTGGGCCCGAGATCGCAATCGGGCCGATACTGCCCACCATTGAGCCGGCCGCATCGAAGGCCTCAAATACGGTATTGCCCGCACCGTCGGTCCAGACAATGCCGGCGTGAGTGGGCAGCGAACCTAACAGCATCGCATCAAACTCAAACGTGATGCCGGTACTGCCCGATGAGAAAAACAGCGATTCGCCGTCACTGCCCGAACCATCGATCACGCCGTCGTCGGCGTCGACCGAATCGACAATGGTTGGAAACGTTAGGCTGGTGATCTGCACCGGCTCGTTGACCGTCACACCCGGCACATCAAGCACCTGGTCCTCGAAATCCTCCAGATGAAAGTAGTTGAACCCCTGACCATCAAACGGGCTGTCCGCAACACCGAAATACGGATTGGGACCGATCAGCGTGTCGCTGACAGCCGGCGGGGCAAATACGAAAGCAAGCACCGACGCGAACGCAACGGGCGTGAAATGGCGAACATTCATGTCCACTCTCCTTGTTGACGTGAGATCACAAATCTCTGTGCACTGGAAACCCTTTCCAGCCATCGCCCTCAGCATACCCCATCGGCCACCAGGGTGGGCGAGGACGTCGATTAATGGCCTTCTGTCCAGTCGATAATCGACCGGCCTAACTGAGCCGGCAATCACCCATTCGGCGGCCGGCGAACCGGCCAATCCCGCGGCAACACGCGGTTTGCCGCGCTCGCGACAGACCGGTGCCGCTGGTGGTGGTCAGCCGCCCGACAAATGCGGTATTCTTCGACGCCCCAATCGGATGCCGACGAGAATAAAGAGGGCCTCACCATGAAAATGATCACCGCCATAATTAAGCCGTTTCGACTCGACGATGTTCGCGAAGCGCTGGGCGAGGCCGGTGTACACGGCATCACCGTGACAGAAGTGAAAGGCTTTGGCCGCCAGAAGGGCCACACCGAGCTCTATCGCGGCGCCGAATATGTTGTTGATTTTCTTCCAAAAATGAAGCTAGAAGTCGCGGTTCCCGACGATCTGGTCGAGACGGTCACCGAAGCACTCGTGGCCGCGGCGCGCACCGGGAAAATCGGCGACGGCAAGGTGTTTGTCACCCCGCTGGAGCAGGCGATCCGCATTCGCACAGGCGAAACAGGCGATTCCGCCGTCTAATCCGATTTTTCGACACAATTCCTGACAAATCAGGGGTTTTTCGTCGTTTTGTGACCCCACCAGGGGTGTTCTCATCGGTATTTTGTGATAATGCCCTTTCACGAATACCGAGACTGAACATCATGAAAAATCAGATCACCTCCTTTATCTGTGTGGCCGTGCTCGCGCTGAGCATTGGCGCCTCGGCCAATGACGAGTCGGAAGTGTACAAATGGACCGACGCAAACGGTCGCGTGCACTACTCTGACAAACCCGACAACGTCGATCATGAAGTGCTCAACATCAAGTCGCGCCGCACCGACAAAGCCGCGATTGCCCGCGCCGTACAGGTGCGTATCGACGATCAGCAGTCAGCTCTGGCCGATGCGGCTGCCAAGGCGATGATGGACGCGGAACGTCAACAGAATGAAGATGTGCGTGAAGAAAACTGTCGACGCGCCACCGAGGCGGTTACCAGTCTTCGCAACGCCACTCGCCTGTATTTACCGGGCGAAAACGGCGAACGACGTTACTTGAGCGACGATGAGATCGCCGAGCGATTGAAGCAAGCCGAAAAAGACAAAGCCGACTGGTGCGCTGAGCGCTAACCCGCAAGCGCGACAGGGGGGTTCTTGGCATAATGCGCGCTGGATGGCGTAAACGCCCCGCACCTGACGGAGACGCTGCGTATGCCAGACACTGGCATCGACACCCCTTCTAAGCCCGGCGCACACGCGCCGGGCGTTCTGAGCCCCGGCGCGTCTAACGCCATCGCGCAGGACTCCTATCTCCCCGATTTTTGCTCCGGCAAAACGGCCCTCGCCATCGTGCTGATCGCCGAGCTTGTTGCCATTACTCTCGCGCTCGCCGGCACCGCATCCGCCGAGAACTTCTGGACCGATCTGGCACGTCTGTCGATGCTGCTGCTATGGGTAGGTTTGGCGAATGCCGCTGTATTGTGTGTGGCTCGTCGATTTTTGGTGGGTGCCAGCGTCACGAAAGTCACCGCGGTCAGCATGACGCTAATTTTGCTGGTGTGCGCCATCATATCCGAACTCACGTTTCAGCTCGGTCAGTTTGCCTTTCCGGATCCCAGCACCCAGTCGCTGTTTCCGCGCGAGCGAGGCCCATTCATTGCGCGGACATTGGGCATCAGCTTTATCACCGGTGCGCTGATGTTGCGCTATTTTTACGTGACTCAACAATGGCGAAAAAACGTACAGCTTGAAGCGCGCTCTCGTGTGCGCGCACTGCAAGCGCGCATTCGACCACACTTCCTGTTTAACAGCATGAACACGATCGCCGAACTCACGCGCTCCGACCCGCTGATGGCCGAACAGGCCGTTGAAGATCTCGCGGATTTGTTTCGTGCAACCCTCGCCGATTCCATGCAAAAAGTGCGCATTAAGGACGAGCTGGAAATGGCGCGCATGTATCAGCGTATCGAACAACTACGCCTGGGCGATCGACTGACCGTGGAATGGGCCGTCGAAACACTGCCGATGCGCGCGCTTATTCCAGGCATCAGCATTCAGCCGCTGCTCGAAAACGCCATCTATCATGGCATCGAACCAATGGCCCAAGGTGGCACGATATTGGTCGAAGGCGAAACAAAAGGTGACTTTGTCACGATCATGATCAGCAACCCGGTCGCACCGGACAACCGCGGCGGCCGCAAAGGCGGCAACCACATTGCGCTGGACAACATTCGTCAGCGCTTTGATCTTGCGTATGATGGGCAAGCCAATGTCAAAACCAGCCTCATCGACGACCGATTCAGCGTGTATTTGCGATTTCCTCTACGAGAGCACGAATGAGCGACCGATCCTATAAAGTCATTGTCGTCGACGATGAAGCGCCTGCGCGCGGTCGACTCAAACGACTCATCGAAGACTTTGATCACTACACGTGCGTGGGCGAGGCGAGTCATGGGCTTCAGGCGCTCGAGCAAGTGGAGGCGCATCAACCCCACATCGTATTGCTCGATATCCGCATGCCCGGCATGGACGGTATCGAGGCGGCCCGTCACTTGTCTGAGCTCGACGAACCGCCGGCGGTCATTTTTGCGACGGCGTATAACGAGTATGCCGTCGACGCGTTCGACGCACAGGCGATCGCGTATCTGATGAAGCCGATTCGACGTGAGAAACTGGCGCGGGCCTTATCCCACGCGACGCGTCTGACTACACGACAAATTGATACACTCGCAACCGAGGCCAATACCCGCGCACCGCGCACGCATCTGTCGGCGCGCATGGGTGATCGACTGCGCCTGATCCCCTGGGAGGACATTCACTACTTTCAAGCCGATCAGAAATACGTCATGGTGGGGCTTGCCGACGAAGAAATTTTGATCGACGATTCGCTCAAGAGCCTAGAAGAAGAGTTTGGCGATCTGGTGTTTCGAGTACACCGCAACGCGCTGGTTGTCGTGCGCTATCTTCGGGCCTTGGAAAAACAGCCGGATGGCTCGCAGATGGCATTGGTGGGAGACGCACGCAAACCGCTTGCGGTGAGTCGACGCCACGTATCCAGCCTGCGCAAACTCATCAAGAGTAACCAACGATGACCACACTTCGTATTGCCACACGTCAAAGTCCGCTGGCTTTATGGCAGGCTGAACATGTACGTGACGCACTCCTACGCGCTCATCCAACCCTATCTGTGGAGTTGTTGCCGTTGTCCACGCGCGGCGATGAAATTCTCGACAAGAGTCTGGCTAAGATTGGCGGCAAAGGTCTCTTTATTAAAGAACTGGAAGTGGCCATGCTCGAGGGTCGCGCAGACTTGGCGGTGCATTCCATGAAGGACGTGCCGGTCGAACTCCCCGACGGCATGACGCTCGCGGCCATACTCGAGCGCGAAAACCCCACCGACGCCCTCGTGAGCAACACCGTGTCGTCATTAGATGAGCTCCAAGCCGGCGCGGTCGTGGGCACCTCGAGTTTGCGCCGTCAAGCGCAGCTGTTGAACAAACGACCCGACCTGGTAGTGCGGCCGTTGCGCGGCAACGTGGGCACGCGATTGGCCAAGCTTGATGCGGGTGAATTCGACGCGATCGTATTGGCGTCGGCTGGCCTTATTCGTCTCGAGCTGGCAGAACGCATAGCCAACGAACTGGACGTGCGCGTCTGTATGCCTGCGGCGGGACAAGGTGCGGTCGGCATCGAATGCCGCGTGGACGACACCGCTACGCAAGAACTCGTGAGCGCACTGGCGCACGCTGACACCACGGCGCGCGTCACGGCTGAACGCGCGGTCACCCATGCTCTAGGGGGCTCTTGCACCTCTCCGATCGCTGTTTATGCGACGCACAAAAGTGGCATAATCCAGTTGGGGGCACGCGTGGCGGATCCGGATGGCAGTGAAATGCTGGAGACAATCGCCCGCGGCGACGCTGCCGAGGCCGCTTCATTGGGCAAACGCGCAGCGACATCACTCACCAATATGGGTGCAGCGCGCTACCTGATATAGGACGGCTGAATGGATCCATCGGACAACACGCTCGCACGCGTTATCGTGACGCGACCCGTCGCGCAAAGCGATCGATTGTCGGCATTGATCAATGACGCGGGAGGCACCGCGCTGCGCATCCCCGCGCTCGAAATTCGCAGCACCGCCACCCCCGAGGCCGCCAAAGCGGTGTTCGAGCGTATCGACGAATTTCACACCGTCATTTTCATCAGCCCCAACGCGGTGCGCCACTGCCTGCAATTTGTGTCCGCCGACCAACTCAACTCGCTTCAAACGATTGCGATTGGTGGCAGTACGGCACAGGCGATGAAGCAAGCCAACATACGCTGCGATGCTCACCCAGAGCGCCAGTTTACGAGCGAAGCCCTCTTGGAGTTGCCGGCCCTGCAAGACGTCGATAACCGAAACATCGTCATCATTCGCGGCGATGGGGGTCGAGCGCTGCTTGGCAAATCGCTTACTCAGCGTGGTGCGCACATCACGTATGCCGAGGTGTATCAGCGCATCGTGCCGGAAGAGAGTGCGACCGCACTCAACGCGCTGCTATCGACGCAGGGCGCCGACATTATTATTGCCAACAGCGGCGAGACGTTGAGCAACATACTGAGCATGGTGCAGCCTGAGAACGAGCAGGCGCTCTACCATTTGCAGGTTGTCACCGGGAGCGCCCGCGTCAGCCAAGCGGCCACGGCCGCCGGCTTCAAGGCGCCGCCGCTTGTGGCCGATACGCCCGATGATCGCGCCCTGATGCGCGCGATAGCGACGTGGACACCCGCCGACCGTGTGGACGAAACGACTGATGCAACCGATGCAACCGATGCAACCGATGCAACCGATGATACCGAGCTTACGCACGGCGCAACCACCGCCCCCGAAGTACACGTTTCGGGCTCTGAACATTCTCACGACGAAATCGATTCTATGTCTAACACCCCATCCAACGATGCTCTCGAGCACGACGCAGAGACCCCCGACACGCCACATGATGTCCCCCTCGGCGAGGTTGATTCGGTGGTACCCGATCGCGATGAACCCGCACCGGCTCAACGCGTCGAACCGTCACCCAAACCCTCGCGCGCGGGCACTGGCATCGCCTGGCTAGCGTTGCTCACGGCATTGGCCGCCGCGGCTGCGAGCGCCTGGAGCTGGTTACAGCGCGACGACGCGCCAGTGGCCGAAACGCTCGACGTCGCCTCTCTTAATATCCCAAGTGAAGACGATATTCGTGCACAGATTCAGCAGGCCAGTCAGTCGCAAAATAGTCGTATCACGCGACAAGTCGCGCAGCAGGACGAGACGCTAGAGGCGGTGAGAGATGAGCAATCGCAGCTCGCGTCGCAGCTTCGCGCGCAGAAGCGCAGCGTTGACAATCTGACCGATGAACTCACCGACATGTCTGATTCCCTGAGCGCCATGCGCGGTGTCTCCGCCAGCGTGCGCAACACCTGGGTGCGCGCGGAAGCCGAGTACTTTTTGCAGACCGCCAACACGCGTCTGCAGCTTGCGGGAGACGTCAACAGCGCCGTTCAGGCGTTAAAGGCCGCCGATGAGCGCATCGTCGCGCTGGGTGATCCGTCACTGACGCCCGTTCGCGCCCAACTCAGCGAAGAACTCCTCGCACTCGAAAGCCTGCCGGAGCTCGACATTGAAGGATTGGCATTAGCGCTCAACGCGCTGGCGTCTCGCGTGACGAATCTGCCGCTTCGCAATGAAGCCGCCCGCAATTTCGAACGCGACACACAATCGGCGAGCACCTCGCCAGACGACGGCGCGTGGGACAAAATTAAAGGCGCGCTGGGTGATACCGTCGGCGGTTTCGTGCGGGTGAGCCCGACCGACGACGCCGGCGCAGCGCTGTTGGCGCCCGAGCAGGCGTATTTCTTGTATCGAAACCTGGAGCTTCAGCTGCAGGCGGCACGCATATCCGCGCTCCAGGGAAATCAAACTTTATACGACGACAGCCTGTCCTCCGCGAAACGCTGGCTTGAACAGTATTACGACCTGGAAGACAGCGGCGTTTCGACCGTGCTCAACCGACTGGTGCAAATGCAGTCCCAGTCAGTATCTCTCGATCTGCCGGACATCTCGCAATCGCTCAACCTGATTCGCGCGGTGGTACCCACCGCGCGCAGTTCCGGCGAAGCCGCCCCAGCAGAAGGGGTTACGGAAGGCCCTGAATTATGAGAAAGAGCCTGCTGCTATTACTCCTAGCGATCCTGGTCAGCGGTCTGACGCATTTTCTCATGCAAGATCGCGGCTATGTGCTGATCAATTTTCGCGGCTTGGCATTCGAATCCTCGGTGCCGGGGCTTATTCTCATGCTGGCCCTGATTTATCTGTTGATACGCGGCCTGATCTATCTGTTTCGTGCGCCGCGTAAGTTCGGCCAGGCGGTGTCCGCGCAACGACAACAACGCGCCCGTCGCAAACTCAATCGCGGCCTCATCGAAATGGCTGAGGGCAACTGGAAAAAAGGCGAAGCTATGCTCGCGCAGGGCGCAAAGTCCGGCGACATGCCGCTGCTCAATTATCTCAATGCCGCCAAAGCCGCACAGCTCCAAGGCGAGCATGAACGACGCGACAACTGGCTCATGCTGGCCTACGAACACGAGCCCGATGCAAGCACCGCCGTATTGTTAACCCAAGCAGAGCTACAGATCGCACACGAACAGTACGAAGAAGCGCTGGCGACACTACGCAAAGTGGAAGACAGCAACCCCAAGCATACGCACGCCAAAGTGCTCATGGGCACGATCTACGAAAAACTGGGGGATTGGGAAAGCCTCTACGCGTTAGTACCCACGTTACGCAAAATTAAAAAGTCGCCCGCGATGGCGGACATCACACGGCTGATCGACGCCGCCAGTCGACATCAACTGGTCGCGGCCGGTGCGCAAGGCGACAAGGCGCTCGTGAACAAAACCTGGCAGGGCCTCACCCTGGCAGCGCGCAAAGAGCCTGAGTTAGTCGCGTGTTACGCGCGGGCGTTGTGCGAATGTGACGACCACGGCCAGGCCGAAAAAGTGGTGAATAAAGCGATGGGTGTGCAATGGAGTGCGGAACTTGCCAGCCTCTACGGCAACATCGAAACGGACGCGCCGAAAAAACAACTCGCGGTCGCCGAAAGCTGGTTGCAGTCGCGCGGTGACGACAGCACGCTGCTGATTGCGGCGGCACGGCTGGCCATGCGAAGCGAACTGTGGGGCAAAGCGCGTAGCTATTTGGAGTCATCCCTATCCATCGACCCGAAACCGCATGCCTATCAGCTCTATGGCGAACTGCTCACCCAACTCGGTGAAACCGACAATGCCACTGCGGCCTTTCGTCAGGGTCTTGCGCTCATGACGGGCGGCGTCAATCTCACACCCGTGCTGACCGGCCCCGACCAAGAAGACGACGCGCCCGCGTCAGAATAAGCAACCTCACCGCTGTCATCGCACGACTAGTCGGAATGGCGCTCGAAGCGCGCAAAGGCCTCGTAGCGCCACTCTCGCATTGCTAACACAAGGGTCATACCGTGTCGTTCGGTTGACGAAACGCGCCGCTCTTCTTCGGCAATCTCGTCAAATAGCTGACCGATGGCCCGCACACGCTGCCGGATACGATCCTGGGCAGCGCGCGACAAATCGGCCATCTTGACCAGATGCAGATCGGTGACGCCCGCAAAGGCGCTGGCGAAAAACTGATCTTGAACCTGAGATCGGAAGAAACGCTCGATCGGTCCATTGGGCTGCCAACGAAAGCTATTGCCCACCAGCGTTCGCACCCGGTTGTCGGGCAACAGTTCGATGAGCTTCATGCGATCGAGTCGAGCCAGACAACGCACGAGATCTGATTCACTAACACGATAACGTTCGCGCACGGTATCCAGCGTCCAGTGGTTCACCATGCAGTACGCCACGAGCAGTAGCATCGGATCATCGACCAAGGCCTGTTCATCGTCGATGGGGAGTTCTTCCAGGCGCGCATCGCGCGCCATGTGAGCGACAAGATCGGCCAGCTCGCAGCCCACCCGCTCACACACCTCTTCGAGTCGCACCAGCGACATGTTGCCAGTGGCGAACATCCGTTTAACCGCCGACTCCGACAGCTCGAGATCGTCGGCCAGCATGCGATAGGTAATGTGGCGCTCCTTGAGGAGTCGTTTGAGCGCGCTGATGAGGGAGCTTCGTTGAGTCATTGACTCAAAATAGTACAGTATTTTTATACTTAACGACCAGATTATTGCCTCTTTTTTTAAAATAGTTGCTATAAAATAGACTTTTGAGAGCATGGCCTCACCGTATCACTTTACGACGGGAAGGAGAGAACAGTGAGGCTATTACATCGAATTACGTCCACCATCACGGCCAAAATGGATCAGGCCATCACACGCGTTGAAAATCACGACGCCATCATTCAAGCCGCGATCAAACGCACTCAACACAACGCGGCCACCGCACGCGTGCGCCTGGCGCGCGTGCAAAAAGACGGCGAACTGCTGCGCAAAAAACACGAGGCGGCCCAGCAAGCGGCCGCCGATTGGGCACGACGGGCTCGCGATCGAGCCGATGACGATCGATCGACCGCATTGGAGTGTGTGCGTCGGCATCGCCTTGCCAATGACCAGCTCGACAAACTGGCCGAATCGCTCACCCAGCATGCCGCGCTCGAAAAACAGGTCACGCTCACACTGCATGATTTGCATGAGCGCATTGCGCACATGAATCAACAGCGAAACATGTTTCGGTCGCGTGAATCGGTGGCCGACGCCAAGCGCATCATTAATGAGCTTGACGGAAACGGCAGCCTGGATATCGACGATACGTTTGAGCGATGGGAAGTCATGATTGCCGAATCCGAATTTGACGGCACGCTGCCCGCCTCGATTGATGATCTTGAAGCGAGTTTTATCCAAGAAGAGGATCGCACAGAACTCGAGGCCGGCCTCGAACGCCTGCTGACCGAGAAAGGGGGCGACGATGCACCACAATAACGGCCCCAACCGCACCCATCAAGATTTTCGCGACACCCTATCGCGCGAATCCCAAGACACCACCGCACACACCCTGCGTGTTGAGCAGGATGTTGAACGGACCATGAAAGAGGCGAACGTTTCCGCTTCAAAAGCCCGCAGCGTGCTGGACACGTTGCGGCGCTTCGCCACCTTTTCGGAATTGTTGCGCATCATCGGGGCCGCCATCATGGTGGGGTCGCTGTCATTATTCATGCTGCAGGGGTGGTTGGAAGGTAACGATATTCAACGCTATCTCAAGCTGCTCGCCCAAACCGTTCTGCTCACCGCCGGTGGCTTCGGACTGAGCGTTTGGCTCAAAGAGCAAAAAGGGGCGCGACTGTTTTTCAGCTTGAGCCTCGCCTCGGTGGCCGCCAACTTCACCATCCTGGGCGCGCTGATTTACTCCATCGTTCAATTCGATGGTTTACTGGGCAGTTATCCCGCCTATGCCGCCTGGGTCAGTCAGTCACCGTTCCACGTGATGGGCATCACCACCCTGGCGCTGGCGATTTTGGTGCCGGTCACACGCCTGGCGTTTACCGTGCTTGCGCGTCCGGCGGCGTCCTGGCTCACCACCACTTATCTGATCGGCTGTGCCGCACTGCTGCTTCCGGTACGCGGTTCCGTTTGGTCGAGCTTACTCGCGGTGGGGCTGATCGCTTTTGTGATTTTCCGTCTCACCCGTTCACGCAACGATGATCGTTCGCCGGGCACGGCAGAGAGTCGCTTTAGTGTGCTGATGTTGTTTGCGCCCGCGGTGATTCTGTGTGTTCGCAGTTTTTACTTCTATCAAGTCGAAGAGCTGGCGATTGCGGCGATGGCGATCGCGGGGTTTGTCTTGCTGCGCCATATGTCGCTGCGAGCCCAAGAACGCGGCGTCCAACAATGGCTCGACTGCAGCGCACTGCCGCTGCCGTTTATCGCAGCCGTCGCACTGACCGCCGGTGTGCCTTCCATTCCAAGCAGCTTATTGCTGCCGTCGTTTGCGTTGTTTTTAATGCCGATGATGGGCGAACTCGTACTGCGCCGTCCAAACACCACCCGGTCGGTTGTGTTTGGACTTGTCGGAGCAACCGCGGTGTGTCTGGCGCTACTGATTAACGTGCAAGTCTTCAGTGGCATCGCGGTCGGCACGATGAGTCTGTTCGCTGCGTTGCTCGTCGTCGCGACCGGCTATTGGCTAAAGCGCACGTTGACCATGAGTATCGGTGTGGTCACCGCCGGGATCATTTTGATTGTTAACCTCGGCCATTTCTTGCAGTGGTTCCATGTCAGTAACTGGGTGCTGCTGTCCATTTTGGGTGCGGGTGCCATCATCATGGCCTCACTGCTGGATCGATACGGCGCCGCGCTCAAACTGAAGCTGGATGCTCTGCGTGCTAAACGACTTAGTGCCTAGACAACCAGCGGTATCAAGCGGCGGTCGCCATGGCGGCCGCCGCCTGATTTACGTCA
This sequence comes from Pseudomonadota bacterium, assembly GCA_039028935.1. NCBI lineage: Bacteria > Pseudomonadati > Pseudomonadota > Pseudomonadota bacterium. The sequence goes on from JBCCHD010000018.1 coordinate 30,724, forward strand.
CCGCGTAGTCGAACGAATCGGTGATGACCCGGTCCGGATCAATTTGCAGATCGCGCGCCACCGATTCGATGCGCTGAATAAGACCCGGCGGACCCGCGACATACATCATCGCATTGTCGAGCTCGACAAAGCGCTCCACCGCATGCTCATACAAGCGCCTGGGATTCTCCGCCGAATCGCGCAGCACGGGCGTATAGGTGAACCAATCGTGCGCTTGCTGCCACGCGCGCACCGCATCGTGTTCGTACAGGTCGGCCTGATTGCGCGCCCCCCAAAATAGATGGGTGGGATGCGTTTCGCCTCGCGCAATTCGCGACAGCAACATCGATTTGATCGGTGCATACCCGGTACCACCAGCCACCAGTACCACCGGACCGGCATGGGGCCGCCAACCAAATCGACCCAGCGGACCTTCAATTCGCAAAAGACTCGTGGCCGACTCATCGAACGCAATGCGTGAAAATACCCCACCTTCGACGCGTCGGATATGGAGCTCAAGCCCCGCCGCTGCGCGAAGTGTGGCGCCGGCCTCCTCTTGATCGGATTGATCTTCCGAAGTTGGCCAGTTGGCGATTGAGTAGCTGCGTCGTCGCCCTCGATCGAGCAGCACATCCAGATACTGCCCAGGCTCAAACACAATCGGTTGGGTACGCGGCAGCTGCAGCGACAGTTTCATCACGTCGGGCGCCACGCGCTCGCGTCGCACAATGCGGCTGGGAATTCGAATGACCGGTGCAACGTCTGGAGTGGAGTGATGCGCCACATCGATCACCAACGGGCCCTGCGGCACGATCTGGCACAGGAGGGCCTGACCGCCCTGTCGCTGCTCAGCGGTAATGCCAGGTGGCGGTGTCGGTCGATCGTAATCGTACGGGCCCGACACCTGAGCCACGCACCGTCCGCAGTTTCCACCGCGACAGCTATGCGGCAGCGCGTGACCGGCATCCAGTGCCGCATCGAGCACACGCTGGTCCGCCGCGCAGAAAAAGGCCTTTTTCTGCGCCCGCATTTTAACCAAATGGCTTTTACTTTCAGACACTTCGATAACCGCGACACATCCCCTGCGCATCATGCTACGAATCGCGCAGACTCACAACGCATAGGCGTGTCCCGGCGGCTTAGCCTAACCGCGCACCTCGGCGCCAACCTCCGGTCATGCCCTTCGATCGATCGCCGATTTATCGGGCTGCTATTCTCGACAAAAAGGCGCACACTCCGGGGCTATGTTGATCTGCCTCATTCCAAGTGGGTACGCCCGACCATGAGACACCCGACCCTTATCGTCGGTGCTGGCTACATTGGTACTCGGCTAATTACGGAGTTATCGCAGCGCGGTGTGAACACACTCGCCGCGGTATCCCGCGAGCGCAGTGCTGCACGCCTTAAGAAAGACGGTATTCAGGCGCTGTGCATTGATCTCGATGACCCATCCGCATCGCTCGAGCTGCCGCTGCTCGACAGTGTGGTGTATCTCGTCCCACCACGGCGCGACAGTGATGACGATACGCGATTCGCCCGGTTGCTCGATGCGCTGCCCGACTGCGTGAGCACCGTTTTGTATGTGAGCACCACCGGCGTGTACGGCGACCAGCAGGGTCGCCGTGTCGATGAAACTTGCCCACCCGCGCCACAAAGTGGTCGCGCCCATCGACGACTCAATGCCGAACGTCTCGTTCAGCAGCATTGCGAAGCCCATGATCGCGCCTGGTTTATCGCCCGTGTCCCTGGAATTTACGGACCCGGCCGGCTGCCACTTCAGTCTATTGCTGAACGTCGTCCGATTATTCAGTTGAGCGAAGCGAATCCAGGCAACCGAATACATCGCGATGATTTGGCGTTTTCACTCGCCGACTTGCTCACGCTCGGCCGCGACGGCGCCCTCATCCATCGCATCTATAACATCGGTGACAACCATCACATGAGCGGTAGCCAATTCACACTCGAAGTCGCTCGTCTTGCAGATCTGACGCCACCGCCGCAGATATCGCGCGAACAGATGAAAGCCTCCGCCAGCGCCATTCGATGGTCGTTCTTGGCGGAATCACGCCGTCTCGACAGTCGACGCCTGACGGCCGTGCTCACCAAACCCTTGCGTTATGCCGACCCGGTCGATGGCATTTGCGCCTCGCTCGAGGCGCCAGACGACCCGGCGGCTTAACCACGTGAAATAGGTTCCAGCGCGTCATAAGTGACGCGCACCTGTCTCGGCGTCATCCAAAAAGGCACACCGAGTTGATCAACGCGGGGCGGACACGACGGCGCGCCGAACCCGCGTTCGGCTTACAGCGTGAGCTCCGACACGTCGCGATAATTGCCCAGTTTTCCGTGCACAAAGCAATTGAAGGCGATCGCCCAGCGATCTTCGCTGGCGCTATTGGTTTCCACCAGATGGTTGATTTCGGATGGAAACAACAGCACCTCACCTTGCTCAGGCGTCACCACATTCACCGGGGTGTTGTAGATGTTTTGCTTGTTTGGGTCCGGATTAAGCTCTAGGCGCTGGTACATCACGTGTTTATCAAACACCACACGTGATGGCGGATCCGGGAGCGGCGCAAAGTACAGTGAGCCTGACACCAGCGAGTTTGAGTGCGCATGCGAGTGCATGCCGACACCAGGCGGGTTGGCCAAGCCCCAAGACTGGGTAACATAGAGACGCTGAGAAATGCCCATAATTTCCCCGGCATAGGCATCGAGCGCCTGTTGCACCGCGTCTTTGATGCTTTTCATTTCAGGCTCTTCGAAGATATACAGATTCTCAGAGATGAGATTCTGCCGATTCTTGATCATTTTGAGATTCTTAACAAAATCGATCTGATCTTGCGTAATCGCGTCGGCCAAAGAGGCCCGAAAAAACGGCGTCGCGAAAAGCGGCTGCACGTCATATTGCAGTGCTGACATTGCCCTAATCCCCCATGTATATAACGCCGGCCTGAGCCCCCACTCCGCCGGCGAGACGTAATGTATCGCATCAATCCTCTGACGCGGTCCTAAGTGTACCGCAGGCCGGCGCCATTTCGGACCCGAGCGTAGCCCGCAGGCGTCATGGTGCGTTCGCAAATCCGCAAACCGTTGATTTCAATTGAGGTGTTGACGTCCATCCGCACCGGTCACGCGACGATAAGGCACGGATCGCACCATAGCAGTGCATCGCCTCCCCGAACCATGACCCTGGCCGCGGCGTCATTGCGCAAAAAAAAAGACCGCCCAAGGCGGTCTTTTCTGCTGTGCTGGCCGGCAACCGATCAGGGTTGACTGCGTTTGCTATCGAGCCACTGCACAACTGGATCCCATTGCTCCCAATCAGGCCAGGCGATGTATTCAGGTAAGTCAAAGATACTGTAGCCGCGTGAGTACGCGCGCACATAGTTTTGTGCCTCGCGTAACGACGCGATATACGCCGCTCGCTGTTTGTTCAAATATTGATCAAGTTCGTCAAAGATCAGCGTGTTTTCGCGCACGCGATTACCGATCAGACCCACTTTAATCTGCTTGCGCTTATACCGACCGCTGGCGTAGATCTCTTTGAGAAACTCCGACGTGGCCTGCATGTCGATGGTCGATGGCAACACCGGAACAACCACCGTCTCGGCGTGGTTTAAAAGCGCGGTGAGCTCTTTGCCGTGACTGCGCGCTGGCGCGTCGAGCACCACAATATCGGTACCGCGCGACACGCCTTTTAGGCCGCCGTCGAAGCCTTTCACGCCCTCAATCGTGGGCAAATGACTGGGTCGAGTATCGAGCCAGTCGAGAGAAGATCGCTGCGGATCGAAGTCGGCCAAGGCGACGCTTTTCCCTTCGTCGGCGTAAAAACCGGCGATATTGGTGGCCAGCGTGCTTTTACCGCAACCGCCTTTGGCGTTAAGAACCATGATGTGCCGCATGCAAATACCCTCGTCACTGAATTATGTTCAACGGTACAGTACAAAAACGTTGGGGCATCGTCCAGTCAATTGCTTTACCCAAAACAGTTGCGACGCCGCGCGGGTCAGTTAAGCTCACACCATGTCATTGCGCTTTACGAAAATGGAAGGCACCGGTAACGACTTTGTGGTTATCGACACTCGCCATCAGTCGGTGAGTCTAACGACCGAACACATCCGCTTCCTCGCTGATCGACGCATTGGCATCGGCTGCGATCAACTGCTGGTGATTGCGGCACCCGAACAATCCGATCATCAAATCGCCTACCGTATTTTCAACGCAGACGGCCAAGAAGTGCAGCAATGCGGCAATGGTGCACGTGCGCTCGGTGCCTATGTGGGTCTCGAGCACCCGGTCGACACACCCATCTATATGGAATCGATGTCCGGAGTGATTGTGGCGCAGCTCCTGCCGGATGGCGCGGTGAGCGTCAACATGGGCACTCCACGCTTTGAACCCGCCGTACTGCCGTTCTTGGCGCCTGCTCAAGCCACTGAGTATGTGCTCGATGTGGGTCCTCAGAGCGTTGAATTTGGTGCTGTATCGATGGGCAATCCGCATGCGGTTATTCCAGTCGACAAGGTCGATGACGCGGATGTGGCCGGCATCGGCCAGGCGCTCCAGTCTCACCCATCGTTCCCCGAGTCGGTCAATGTCGGCTTCATGCAGGTGCTTAGTAAACAGGCCATCAAGCTGAGAGTGTACGAGCGAGGTGTCGGTGAAACGCTCGCGTGCGGCACCGGCGCGTGCGCGGCGGTGGCGGTGTCACACACTTTGGGCAAAACCAGTGGCAAAGTGATGGTGCATGCGCCTGGAGGGGATTTATTGGTAAGTTGGGCCGGAGACGGGCAAAATGCGTGGCTATCCGGTGCTTGCAACCGCGTTTTTGAAGGAACGATCACTTTATGAGCATCCCGCGTAAAGCCTCTGCCGTGACCACCTCCGACCTGCTCGATGACGACCAGGTCATTGACTACCTAAAAGCCCAGCCCGATTTTTTTGAGCGCCACAGCGATCTTTTGGCGCATCTAGCGCTGCCGCACGATACGGGCGGCTCCGCCGTGTCGCTGGTCGAACGCCAAGCGACCATCATGCGAGAGCGCAACGAAAAGCTCGACAAAAAGCTGCGCGAACTCATCAACGTAGCGCGCACAAACCAGGCGCTATCGGACAAAACGCATCACCTGACGATCTCGCTGATGAACGCTGACACCATTGTCGACGTGCTGCAGTTTGTCGAGGCGTCGCTACGCGAGGACTTCGGATCCGAGCGCGCGGCGCTCGTCCTGTTCATGCAGCCTGAGGCCAGCCCGGACCTTCAGTCGAATAATTTTATGCGCCGTATCTCGCCGGACGATCCGGCGCTCAGCGCCTTCGGCACCTTCCTCGACGGCGGCAAACCGCGCTGCGGGCAGATCCGCGATGCCCAGCGCGAGTTTTTGTTTGGCCCCGACAACAGCGAAGTAGGCTCCGCCGCGCTGCTGCCTCTGGCGCATCAACCCAGCCTGGGCATGCTCGCGATTGGCAATCACAATGCGCAGCATTTTCATCCTGCGATGAGCACCGATTTTCTCGTGCGCCTGGCCCAGTCTGTCACCGCCGCGCTGCAGCGTTTTCGTCATCAGCTGATCTGACCGCGCACCATGAGCGGCACACAGGAAAAACACGAGCAGATCGCGCGTTTCCTGGATCACTTGCACTACGAGCGTCGCCTCAGCGCACACACCGTCTCGGCGTATCGTCGCGACCTCAGTGCGTTCGCGCAGTTTTGCACAACCCAAGCGCTCACCGATTTGACGTCTGCCCAGACCCTCGATGTGCGTCAATTTGCGGCGCGCCTCAATCGGTTGGGCAAAGCCCCAGCGAGCATTCAACGGCATTTGTCTGCCGTCCGGATGTTCTTCCAATTTCTGGTGGGACAAGGCGATCTTACGATCAATCCGGCTGTCGATGTGCAGGCTCCCAAAAAACGACGCAAACTGCCCAACGCCTTGGATGTCGACGCGATGAACGCGCTGCTCGAGCTCGGCGCCGACGATCCACTGGCGATTCGCGATCGCACCATGATGGAGCTTTTGTATTCGTCGGGACTGCGACTTGCGGAGCTGGTCTCACTCGATCTGGATAGCCTGGATCGTCGTGATCGTGAGCTTCGAGTGGTTGGCAAGGGCGGCAAAGAACGGGTATTGCCGATCGGACGGCGGGCCATCGAGGCGCTGGAGGTGTGGCTTGGCGCACGAGCGCAGCTCGCTAACGAACAGGAGCAGGCCGTCTTCGTCGGGCGCAATGGTCGTCGACTCAGCCACCGCTCGGTGCAGGCACGCATAAAATACTGGGCACGACGTCAGGGTGTGGACATGAATGTCTACCCGCATCTTTTTCGCCACTCTTTCGCGACGCATCTTCTGGAGTCAGGAGGCGATCTGCGCGCCGTACAGGAGCTGCTGGGCCACGCCGACATCTCCACCACTCAGATCTATACACACCTTGATTTTCAACATCTTGCCCGCACCTACGATAAGGCGCACCCGCGCGCGCGCCGCAAAGCCACACCGAAAAAGGTGAGTTGAGCGCGCGGCACGGGGCGGCGACTGGACGCGGCGGCAATCGGGCCATTACGCGAAGCGGTCGTTGAGACCGTTTTGACGCGTCTCAAGGTACAATAGGGATCCTCTTGCGGCACAAATCGACCGCATTTTCACTTGGCTATTCAGGAGCACCCATGGAGCAAATCCGGGGAACTACGATTTTATCGGTCCGCCGTCACGGCAAGGTGGTGGTGGGCGGCGACGGCCAGGCAACGCTGGGCAACACGGTGATGAAAGGCAACGTGCGTAAAGTACGCCACTTATACGGTGGCAAAGTGCTGGCCGGGTTTGCCGGCGGCACCGCGGATGCCTTTACCTTATTTGAGCGCTTCGAGGGCAAACTCGAGCAATACGGCAACCTCACACGCGCCGCCATTGAACTGGCCAAAGATTGGCGCACCGATCGCATGCTGCGCCGTCTTGAGGCCCTTCTTTGTGTGGCGGATGCGACAACGAGTCTGCTCATCTCAGGCAATGGCGATGTCATAGAGCCAGAAGACAACCTCGTCGCAATCGGCTCAGGTGGGCCGTTTGCGCAAGCCGCCGCCCGCGCGTTGCTCGATAACACAGATCTGTCCGCGCGCGAGGTCGTCACGAAAGGCCTGTCGATCGCGGGCGACATCTGCATATACACGAATCACAATCTGGTGATCGAAGAACTGGACGCCGAGTAGCCCTATGTCACAAATGACTCCACGAGAAATTGTCCAGGAATTGGACAAGCACATCATCGGCCAACAAGACGCCAAGCGGGCGGTGGCCATCGCCCTTCGCAATCGCTGGCGCCGGGTACAGGTTGATGAACCACTGCGCGATGAAATCACGCCCAAGAACATTCTGATGATCGGCCCCACCGGTGTGGGTAAGACGGAGATCGCTCGGCGCTTGGCCAACTTGGCTAACGCGCCGTTTATCAAAGTGGAAGCCACTAAATTTACAGAAGTCGGCTATGTGGGTCGCGAGGTTGACTCGATCGTTCGCGATTTGGTCGATGTGTCGGTCAAACTGACGCGCGAGCATGAAATGAGCAAAGTTCGACACCGCGCCGAAGACGCTGCCGAAGACCGCGTGCTCGATGCCCTAATACCGAAACCGAATAGTTGGGACGAGGACGCCGCGTCCAACGAAACGCGTCAGAAGATGCGAAAAATGCTGCGCGAAGGCAAGCTTGACGACAAAGAAATCGAAATTGAAGTCGACGTCTCGCCCATGGGCGTTGAGATTATGGCGCCGCCGGGAATGGAAGAGATGACGCAGCAGTTGCAAGGCATGTTCGAGAACATGTCTGGCAATCGCAAGCGCTCACGAAAACTCAAAATCAAAGACGCCCACAAACTGCTTCTCGACGAAGAAGCGGCCAAGATGATCAATGAAGAAGACCTCAAGCTGCGTGCGATCGAAAACGCAGAGCAGCACGGCATTGTGTTTGTCGACGAGATCGATAAAGTCGCGCGTCGTTCTGACGCTCAGGGCGCCGACGTGTCGCGCGAGGGCGTGCAACGGGATTTGTTGCCTCTCGTGGAGGGCAGCACTGTCTCGACCAAATTTGGCATGATCCGCACCGATCATATTTTATTTATCGCCTCCGGTGCCTTTCATTTGGCGAAACCATCGGATCTGATCCCTGAGCTGCAGGGTCGATTCCCCATTCGAGTGGAGCTGGGCGCGCTCTCGGCAGAGGATTTTGCCCGCATTCTCACCGAGCCGAATGCATCACTCACCGAGCAATACAGCGCACTCATGGCGACCGAAGGACTGGCCCTCTCGTTTACCGAAGATGGCATTGAGCGCATTGCCCGCGTGGCGTTTGAGGTGAATGCCAAAACGGAGAACATTGGCGCACGCCGACTGCATACCGTTATGGAGCGATTGCTGGACACCGTATCGTTTAGTGCGTCGGATCAAAGTGGCGACTCAGTGGTGATCAACGCCACCTACGTCGATGACCACCTGGGCGAACTCGTGCAGGATGAAGACCTGAGCCGTTACATTCTCTAGTGCCATGATTCATCACCCCACCGAAATCAAAGTACGCAAAGCCTCGCGCATGCTCGAGATCGCATTTGAGAACGAGCGTTTCGCGCTGCCGTTTGAGTACCTTCGCGTTTACTCCCCGTCGGCCGAAGTGCGCGGTCACGCGCCAGGCCAGGAGGTACTGCAAACGGGCAAACAGCACGTCACGATCCAACGCATCGAGCCGGTCGGCAGCTACGCCGTGCGTTTGGTGTTCAGTGATGGACACAGCAGCGGCATTTATTCCTGGGACGTATTGCACGATCTGGGCGTTAATCATGATAAAAATTGGGCAACCTATCTCGACGATTTGGCCCGCGCGGGTCAGTCCCGCGATCCGGAGAACGCATGACCTCTTCAGACAACCACGCTGATTCACCCAACAACGGCGACGACACCACTCACTTCGGTTACGAACGCGTCAAACGCAGCGACAAAGCCCGACACGTGCGCGGCGTGTTTGATTCGGTCGCTAATCGATACGACCTCATGAACGACGTGATGTCGGGCGGTCTGCACCGCATCTGGAAGCGCTATACGCTCGATTTAACCCGTTTAAAACCAGGACAGCATGCGCTCGATGTCGCCGGCGGCACGGGTGACTTGGCGATCCGGATGGCGCGCATGGTCGGCGACACCGGCCGAGTGGTGTTATCGGATATCAACGAGGCGATGCTCGAGCAGGGTCGACGTCGACTGATTGATAATGGCATCGTGGGCAATGTGTCGTGCGTGCAGGCCGATGCCGAAAACTTGCCGTTTGATGACAATACGTTCGACGTGGTCACCATCGCCTTCGGTTTACGCAACGTCACTGACAAAGACGCGGCGCTGCGCTCCATGCATCGGGTGCTTAAACCGGGCGGCCAGTTGCTCGTGCTCGAGTTCTCGAAAATCGTCGTACCTGGACTGGGCGGCTTGTACGACTGGTACTCGTTTAACGTCCTGCCCAAGATGGGCGAGGCATTGGTCAATGACGCCGACAGCTATCGCTACTTAGCCGAATCGATACGCATGCATCCGGATCAGGAGACGCTGCTGGCGATGATAAATGAGGCCGGATTTGGCAGCACCCGTTATCACAACCTAAGCGGCGGCATTGTCGCCTTGCACCGAGGATACAAACTGTGAGCGACGACATTCGTCCGGCCATTAATCCACTGCGCGGTGTATTTAGCGCGGTTGAATCACTGTTTGCGCGCAAACTCGCCGCCTCAACCGCCGCGCGCACGCGCCTGGCAAAACTGGCCGGCAAAACGCTCGCGCTTGAGCTCACCGGCGTCGGTATGAATGTGTATGTGCACTGCGCCGAAGACGCCGTGCAGCTGTCGTCGGAATTCAGTGACGACGCCGATGTCATTATCAGCGGCACACCCTTCGCGATGCTCGCGTTTGCACGCTCTGATCCACAGGACGGCATCCGCGGCGGGAGCGTCAAATTCACCGGCGATGTGGGTGTGGCCCAGGATTTTCAGCTGCTATTCGCCGCGCTATCACCCGACTTTGAAGAAGAACTGTCGCGACTGGTCGGCGATGAAGCTGCTTATCGAGTCAGCACCGCCATCAAAGACCTTGTGAACGTCGGCAAGCGCGCGGTTGAGTCACTCACCCAGGGCATTAGCGCACATCTAACGGAAGGTGGCCGTGACGTTCCCACCCAAGACGAACTCAATGACTTTCTCGAAGAGGTGGATCGGCTGCGCGCGGATATCGAGCGCGCCGAAGCCCGATTGAACCGCACCGCGTCAGGAGCATCGTCGTAATTATGCGTCTTCGTCATCTTTTTCGACTGCTGCGAATTTTTCGCATCCTCAAACGGCACGGGCTACACGATGTGGTGCGAGCTCTGCGCCCGCAAAACCCTCTGAGCAGGCTGTTTGGCGGCAGCCAAAAGCCCATGCGCCCCGATCTTGGACAGCGCATTCGCCTGGCGCTGCAAGACCTCGGGCCCATATTCGTCAAATTCGGTCAGGCACTCTCAACGCGACCTGATCTATTGCCTCCCGACATTGCTCGGGAGTTGGCCAAGCTTCAGGACAAGGTGCCCCCGTTTTCCAACGAACTGGCGCGCGAGACAGTCGAAACGGCGTTTGGCGAATCCGTCGACAACGTGTTCAGCGCGTTCGACGAGGAGCCGCTGGCATCCGCTTCCATCGCCCAGGTTCATGCAGCACGCCTTCATGATGGCACCGAGGTCGTGGTGAAAATTCTGCGTCCTGGCATTGAACCGATCATCGACAAAGATTTGGATGTGCTCACCGCACTGGCGGAACTGGCGCACCGCTATTGGCCCGATATCCGCCGCCTCAAGCCGCGAGACGTGGTTGAGGACTACAGCCGAACCATTCGTGACGAGCTCGATTTCATGCGCGAGGCGGCCAATGGCGCTCAGCTCAAGCGTAATTGGGCTGATCATCATATTCTTGAACTGCCCGATATTTACTGGGATTACTGCCACCCAAATGTGATGGTCATGGAGCGCGTCTACGGCGTGCCGGTGAGTGACGTTGAATCGCTTAACGCGGCCGGCGTCAATATGAAAACCTTGGCAGCACGGGGGGTCGAAATATTCTTCACGCAGGTGTTTAAGCACAATTTCTTTCATGCCGACATGCACCCGGGCAACATTTTTGTCAATGTCACCGATCCGGAAGACCCCCGATACGTGTCCATCGACTTTGGCATTGTGGGTACGCTTGATCTGAGCGATCAGCGCTACCTCGCGGCCAATCTCTTGGCGTTTTTCCATCGGGACTATCGCAAAGTGTCACAGCTGCATGTTGATTCGGGCTGGGTACCTGCGGGGACACGCGTTGACGAGTTCGAGTCTGCCATTCGCACTGTCTGCGAACCGATTTTTGACAAACCACTCAAAGATATTTCGTTTGGGCAGTTTCTTGTCCGCTTATTTAGTACTGCGCGACGGTTCAACATGGAGGTGCAGCCGCAGCTCGTGTTGCTACAGAAAACGCTGCTCAATATTGAGGGCCTGGGACGACAGCTCTATCCCGAGCTTGATCTTTGGGAAACCGCAAAACCATTCCTTGAAGACTGGATGGCGGAGAAAACCAGTGGCAAGGAGTTAGCCGGGCGGTTCAAAGAGTCGTTGCCAGATCTTGTTACGACACTCAACGACGCCCCCCAGCTGCTGTCCCGCTTAACGCAGCAGCTCTCAGACGGTTCGTTCAACGTCGCGCTGGCACCCGACGACCTGGACGCCCTGCGCGCGAGTCAGCAGCGCAGCGATCGGCGGCACACCACCGCCGTTGCCGGTGCAGGCCTACTCATCGCGTCCGCCGTACTGGTCGGTACCGGCTATGAGCATAATTGGGTTAGTCTCGCTGCGCTGATTGCCGGTGGCGCTCTACTATGGCGCTCGCGCGCCTGATAGCACGCCTTTGAGCTTAGCGAGTCATCAATGTGTGACCCGATAGGCGGTCGATCTTGCCAGAGGGCGTAAACTGGCCGGTGACGTGGATGCCGTTATGGTGAATCCACCGATGATTACGCGGCGCCGACCGCGAGGACGTCTCGACATATCGACCACGGTAGCTGGGTAAGAACGTGATGCAATCGGTCCCTAACCTTCTTCGACTAGCGCTCATTCTGGCCGCGATCGCGATTGTGGCCGGTGCCGCTGCCCAAACGCTTTATCGGTATAAAGACGAAGACGGTAACTGGCAGTTCACTGATCGTGCACCCGATGATGTCGCGGATGTGCAGACCGAGCGCATGACCACCCGCAACTACGAGCCACAAGTTACCCTGGAGCAGGTACGCATCGACGGTGGCATGCGATTAGTGGCCATCAATGAATGGCACTGCCCGATGGAAGTGTTTGTCGACTTCTCAAAAGTACGCAATCTCGATCCGGCACTGACCAAAGACTTCACCATTGTGCTCGAACCCGACAGCACGATTGAACTGCGTGACTTTTTCCCACTCGATATAGAGCAAAAATACGGCTACGAGATGGAGTATGCGTATATCCCTGGCGATCCAACCAAAACACCGGACGACTATCTTTACGCTATGCCGTTCGCCAAAGGGACCGAATATACCGTCACTCAAGCCTACCCCTCCGCCATCACGCACAGTGATATTTCGAGCAAATACGCAGTGGATTTCGCGATGCCTGTCGGCACGCCGGTCTACTCCGTTCGCGATGGCGTGGTTTACGCAACCGCCTACGATAACTACACGGGCGGCACGGACCGGGCGCGAGACTTGCCGAAAGCGAATGTCGTGCGCATCGTGCATGACGACGGCACCATTGCGGTCTATGCGCATCTGGCGTGGAACGCCATCCGTGTAAAGCCTGGCCAGCGCGTCCGACGTGGCCAATACATCGCCGACTCAGGTAACACCGGGTTTAGCAGCGGGCCGCATCTTCATTTTGCACTGCTGGTCAACAAAGGCATGCGCATTGAGTCGTTGCCGGTCGTGTTTGAGGGCCCGGGCGGTGCAGGTGTCGTGCCACGTACCGGGCAGATGCTCTACAACATCGAGTAGCCCCGCGTCTAGGAACCGGTCAGATCGTTACCAAGACCGGCCACCACCCGAGCGGACGGGCCTCACGTTAAGTCGCCGTCAGGCACATCGCGATCGGTTAGACGCCGACCTCTTCGGTGTCCAATATCTCTGTCTCGTCAAGCGCCGCCTCGATCCACTCCCGTATGAACGGGTCTTGGATGCAATGATCCGCATACGCCTGGCAAGCGGACGGCAGTGTCACGCTGTAGGTGCGAAACCGAAACACTACGGGCACAAACATCGCATCACAAATGGAAAACCGTCCGAACAGCCACGGGCCGTCACGTTGTGTCCTATCGTCAGCCAGGCAGGCAGCCCAAACCGCGATCATCCGCTCCACGTCCCGTTGCGCACCGGCGGAAAGCTCAACGACGCGTCCGGTGGCACGAATGTTCATCGGCATTTCATTGCGTAAATCCGCAAAGCCGGAATGCATCTCACAACTAAGCGATCGAGCCTGTGCGCGCACAGACCGTTCATCGGGCCAAAGCTTGGCTTCAGGCGCGCACTCGTTGAGATATTCGGCGATGGCTAAACTGTCGCTAATTACCCAGTCGCCCTTACGTAGCGCCGGGACCATACCGTTGGGAGACAGCGACTTGATCTCTTCTTTGAAATGCGGTGTGTCGAGCAACACACGTTGACTGTCAAACGCCAAGCCACTGAATCGCGCAACCAGCCAGGCGCGCAGTGACCATGAGGAATAGTTCCGGTTACCGATGATTAATGTAAAGTCCGCCATGTCAGAATTATCCGTTGTATTGTTGAAACTGTGGAATTGATCAATTCGCCGAATAGGAAGCTTCGCTATACTCCGCGATCTATCACCGCAATCGAATCGAATCGCATGGTTAGTCGTTCACTACTGATTTTGTCACTTTTCGCTCTGTCGTTTACCAATCCGGCGTCCGCCACCGAAGCCCAATGCTTAGAAGCCGTGAGAGACTCTCATTTTGAACGCATGCCAACGGTATGCCTTGACCTACCGCATCGCAATCGCATGGAGAAAATGCGCCTGCTTATGTCAGGAAATTTTGATCACTATCTCGGCACAATTGAGCGACCCAGCGACGCATTTGTGTTGCTCAAGCAGCTCGCGGAACAGCACGATAAAGACGCACAGTACATGTACAGCCAACTCTACGCTACCGTGCATACGATTTCGCTCGACGCCTGGCAAAAAGCGTTGGGAGCGCACGCTTCGGAGCGACAGACTCTGACCGAATACAATGCCAAGGTGAAAGCGGAATCCCAATACTGGCTCAAGCAGGCTGCCGATAACGGTCATACGCTCGCCCTTCTTGAAGTAGCCGAGTCCATGCTGCTTAAGTCGTACACGGTCCGCAATGTCGATTTGCACGAAGCCATGCTGATCGCCGAACGCGCCAACGAAGCCAACCCCAAGCTCGCCGCAAATCTCATTGAACGACTGCAGAAACGTATTCGAGAGTACTAGTCTCAACGCCCATTGGCGTTGAAGTCGCTATTCAGCGGAAACGCTGACATACTTGTTCTCCATTGACGGGCTCGGGCGCCTCACCATCAATCTGGAGATTAACTATGACGATTAGTGAACCCATGCGTGATGCCGGGCTGCTTGTTGGTCGCGTGTTACTCGTTTTCATCTACGTCCTTGGTGCCATAGCATTAATAAAAGGCTCGGTGCCGGTCGACTATGCGGCCAGCAAGGGCTTTCCGGCGTGGCTAACTTGGGCCGGCTATATCGTGAAGGTAGCGGGCGGATTTGCCGTGCTGCTGGGTTTTATGACTCGGCTCGGTGCCCTTGGACTGATCGTGTTTACGCTGCTGACCGCCTTTGTCTTCCATCCTTTGCCGGACACGGTGTTCTTCAAAGAGATTTCGATGATCGGCGGACTCATTCTCGTTTTCATTGTTGGGCCCGGACGCTATAGCATCGATCATATGCGCACGGGCAACCGCTGATCGGTCAGCACACGCTGCTCCCATCATCAGGGGAAAGTTCAGTAGGCGCTTGGCGCACGTTACAGCCTGTGCCTTCGCCTCGACGCAGTACCACTCACCGCATGACCGGCGCGCCCCGCGGCGCGCAGGTTTTCGCGCCGCTTTAAGCCGGCCCATTTCTTTTGTGCGCGACCTTAGCGGTGTTCAGAATCCCATTGCCACGCGCTCAAACGTCAAATCGCTCTGATCGATTCACAACGGGTTCACAGAGTGAAGTGTAAGATATAAATGACAGATAGACCTGCTCTGCCTTCTTGACGACAGTTTTAGTTGAAATCAACTTACACAGTAAATAGCAGTGTTTAACGCGATTTTTACTTAATTCTATTTACTGAAAAATCCAGAAACGGTACTGTCTGTAGACTAAACGCGCAGACGACTGTCAAAACAGAAACCATAAACGGCTTCAAGCCGCAGCGCTGCACGCAAAAAAAGCTCCAATAACACAGGTACGACAAACCGAGCAGTTACGCTGCCAAAACAAAATAGAGGGAAAGAGATGTTTACTGACCACAAGAGTGCGATGCGCTTGTTCGCATCCGTAATCACGACCGGTTGCGCGATGTTTATGCTCAACGCCAACGCACAGCTCTCTGAGTATTCTCAGAATTTCGAATCACTCGATCAAACCAGTGGCTCTGCACTAACCGATGACAACTGGCTTGTCTTTGGTAACGTGTTTGACACAGACGGTACGACCTACCTATTCGGTTACGGCCCGTTTGGTGCACCGAATGGTGGCGACGGCTTCTCCGGTATTACGACCGGCGAGGGCGGCCCCGAACAGGGCGTCAACCAACTGACCATCTACAACGACTACGCCAATGCGGCGCATGGCGCCAGTCAGTTTGTTGAAGCGAACGTGTTTCAAGAACAAACCATTTCTGCCGCGGATGTGGGCAAGACCTTTACGTTCCAGTTTGACGGCAAGCAAGGCAACATCATGGCCCCGACTGCGGCTATCGGGTTCATTAAAACACTCGATCCGGGTGCGGGTTTCGCCCAAACCAATCTCGTTGCTGTCGACACGTCCGCGTTACCCGCGACATGGGGCACCTACTCAGTTGAACTGACCATCGACGGCAGCTTAGTGGGCCAGCTGCTTCAATTCGGTTTCTCCACCACCACGACCGACTTCATTGGCTCAGGTAACTTCTACGACAACCTCGTTTTCTCCATCACAGCAGACAACACGCTAACAAGCTATGCGCAGAATTTCGAAGGCATGGATCCGGCCGACCCAGCGGCTCTGTCGGACGATGGTTGGCTGGTGTTCGGTAACGTATTCGACCCCATGGGCGGCTTCCTGTTTGGTTATGGCCCGTTCGTCGCGCCGAACAACGCTGGCGGCTTTTCTGCGGTTGACTTCAACCAGGGCGGTCCCGATCAAGGGATGAACCAGCTGTCCATCTTCAATGATTACAACAACAACGGCGCGCACACCGCCGGCAACCTGGTTGAATCGAATGTCTTCCAGGAGTTTGTGATCGGCGGTGACAGTATCGGCGAAACCTACACGTTCCAGTTCGACGCGAAGGCCGGCAACATCACGGGCGGCTCCACGGCTCAGGCGTTCATCAAGACACTTGATCCAGGCGCCGGATTCGCGCTGACCAACAACATTACGTTGGACACCACCAGCCTCGACCCAACGTGGAACACCTTCACGCTTGAGATCACGATCGATGCAGGCTTGCTGGGTCAGCTCATCCAGATCGGCTTTGCCACTACGGCAACCAACTTCGAAGGATCAGGCAACTTCTACGACAACATCACGTTCAATAATGGCATGGTGGCGGTAGATACCGATGGCGACGGCGTCGACGACAGTCTCGACAACTGCACACTCGTGGCCAACCCTGACCAGCGCGACTCCAACGGTGATGGCTACGGCAACATCTGTGACCCAGACTTCGACAACAACGGCGTTGTCAATTTCTTGGATATCAGTGGCTGGGTGCCGTTCTTTAACACCGCCTGCGGTGATGTTGATCAGGACATCAATGGTGACGGCGGCTGCAACTTCGGTGACTTTGCGGTCATCACGCAGTTCTTCAACCAGCCTCCTGGCCCAAGCGCACTCGCACCTTGATTGCGGTGACGAATCGGCGCTAAATAGCGCAGAGCAAGACCAAAAACGCCCCGTTTATCGGGGCGTTTTTTTATCACACTCTGGCGCTTCAATAGACGCTACGTGGGCGCGGTAGACAATGCCTGCAGTTCTTGACGACGGCGTACACTCATCAGCGCGACGAGCACCAACAGCACGGCAGGTAACGTTGATCCCACCGTCGCTGTCCAGCCAAAAAAATTAATCAGCACGCCGGCCATTAGCGACGCCAACGCCGAAAAGCTGAAAATCGTGAACTCATTGAACGCCTGTGCAGAGTAACGCTCGGAAGACGCATAGCAGCGCGTGAGCATCGTTGTGCCGCTGGTGTAAAGAAAATTCCAGCCCACGCCGAGCAACAACATTGACCACCAATAATGCAGATAGGCATGGCCGGCCATGCCAATGACGATGCACAGCCCAAGAATCCAGACGCCGACAAAGGCGATCTTTCCTGCGCCCATGCGATCGATAAGCCAACCCGCTACGAGTGCCGGCACATACATTCCCAGCACGTGAGTTCGCACAACACCCGCCGTTTGTTCAAGCGTGAAACCATCGATCACGTGCATACTCAATGGTGTCGCGGTCATGATCAGGCTCATTACCAGGTAGCTGACGACACCGCACATGACGGCAACCGCGAAAACGGGCTGTGCAAGCAACGCACGCAACGAGCGAGCGGGTGCAGACCTAGTCGCCGTCTCGACCGTTTGTGTTGGACGGAGAAAAAGATAGATAAACGCCAACAGCACAAATAACAATGCCTGTGTCGCAAGACCACCCGCATGCGCGACGCCATCAAACCAACGTACGCCACCGCTTGCTAATGTCGGCCCGAGCAGCGCGCCACCGATCGAACCTGACAACACAAAACTGATGGCGCGTCCGGCGTAGTCGGGTGTCACCGCTTCCGCTGCGGCAAAACGAAGCTGACGAGCGAATGCGGTGCTGAGTCCAAGCAGAGTGGTGGCAGCCACCAGCCACCAAAAGTGCTCGAGAAAAATGGCGTAGATTAAAAGCAGCTGGCTCGACGCGCCGACTAGTGCCGATGCCGCCAGACCACGTGCTCGTCCAAAGCGACGCATGACC
Organism: Pseudomonadota bacterium; assembly: GCA_039028935.1. Taxonomy (NCBI): domain Bacteria; kingdom Pseudomonadati; phylum Pseudomonadota; species Pseudomonadota bacterium. Next base: position 48,967 of record JBCCHD010000018.1, read on the forward strand.
ATAGCCGACGGCACGGAAAACAGAGCAATGCCAATAATGTGAGCAGTGAGGGGCAAGGTGGCGAGCGCTTTGTTCTCGGCAAAGCGCTCGCCAATGATTCCACCTAACGTGACAACCTGGGAGGATCCGCTTACCGCAATCAACGACCCTAGAAACAAAATCCAGAGATTTCGATTGCGATACAGCGCCGCCATCACTGCCCCTTCAAATACTGCAGAAACACGCCCGGGTCGTTGCCCTCCGCCAATTGTTCAACGAGCGCCGATCCAACGATCACACCATCGGCATGCGCGCCGAGTGCGGTTACCTGTTCCGGGGTCCGTATTCCAAAGCCGGCACAGACCGGCACATTCGACACCTGTTTAATCGTCTTAAGATAGTCGACCACCGTTTCCGTTACCGGTGCCGCGTTGCCAGGACCGCCCGACTTCGCCCCACCTGTCGTACCGGTCACAGTCACGGCATAGACAAAGCCTGTGGCCGTGTCGCACAGCTGCTTGAGTCGCTCAGGCGTTGTAACCGGCGTGACAAGATTAACGAGTGCCAGCGCGTTCGCCTCAAGATCAGGCTTAAGCAAATCGTTCTCATCGAGCGGCAAATCGGGACAGATAATGCCCGCAACACCTGCCGCCTTGCAGCGCGGTGCAAGCTGATCACCCATCGCGATCAACGGATTGAGATAGCTCATGAGCAAGATCGGCGCGGGCCATTCGCGTTGCCCGATTTCGTCGAGTATCCAACCCAGCGTAACGCCTTGTTCGAGCGCTACCTTGCTGCTGTTTTGAATCGTCACGCCATCCGCCATGGGGTCTGTAAACGGCACGCCAATTTCAACCAAGTCGGCATGGGTCGTGAGGCTTTCAAGATGATCTTGAAACGACTCACGCGTTGGAAAGCCACCTGTCATAAAGGCAACCAGCGCCGGCCGCTGATCTTGACGCGCCGCGTCGATCGCCTGCGCAATGCGTTCGATACCGTTCATGGGTTGCTCACCTTATTCACTTGTTGAAGCGTCGGTAGATCTTTGTCGCCGCGCCCGGATACACCAATGAGAATGGTGCTACCCGGATGGTCTTGTGCATAACGACGCGCTCCATAAAACGCATGCGCCGTTTCGATCGCAGGCAAGATCCCTTCCATCGCGCAACACTCGTTGAGCGCCTCCAGCGCTTTGTCGTCATCCACTGCTACATATTCGGCGCGTTTAGTGAGCTGCAATAGCGCGTGTTCGGGACCTACGGCCGGATAATCGAGTCCGGCGGACACAGAATGCGTTTCGTACACCTGCCCATGTTCGTCGTGTAACAGCATCGAAAAGCAACCGTGCAACACACCGGGCGTGCCCGACACCAGACTCGCCGCATTATCACCCAGGCCAACACCACGACCACCCGCTTCGACACCCAGCAGGTGAATACTCTCATCCTGAATCAGCGGATGAAACAAGCCAATCGCGTTCGATCCACCGCCCACACAGGCCACCGCCACATCCGGTAATTTTCCAGCCTGCCGTAACATTTGCTCTTTCGCTTCACGTCCGATTACCGATTGAAAATGACACACGAGCTCCGGATATGGATGCGGGCCAACCGCAGAGCCAAGCAGGTAGTAGGTTTCAAGCGGTGCAGATACCCAATCACGCAGCGCTTCGTCGATCGCCGCGCGTAACGTGCGGTCGCCCGTAGTCACGGGCACCACTTCCGCACCCAGCCGCTGCATGCGGTCCACGTTAGGTGCCTGGCGCTCGACATCCACCTGACCCATGTAAACGCGACACGGCAAACCCAATCGGGCGCAGGCGGCGGCACTGGCCACGCCATGCTGTCCAGCACCGGTTTCGGCGATAATGCGCTTCACGCCGAGACGTTTGGCCAGCAACGCCTGCCCCATGGCGTTGTTGATCTTATGCGCGCCGGTGTGCGCCAGGTCCTCGCGTTTCAACCACACATCGCAGCCCCAAGACTCACTCAGGCGCGCGGCATACGACAGCGGCGTTGGTCGCCCTACCCAATGACGCAGCTGCTCGTCCAACTCGTGTTGGAAATCCGCCTGGTGCAGCACATCACGCATCCCTTCGGTGATGCGATCCAGCGGTGGCACCAAGGTTTCGGGTACGAATCGTCCGCCAAACGGACCGTAACGCCCACGGGCGTCGGGAAATTCGTTATCCAGCATCCGCTGTTTCAATGTGTCGATATCTTGTGGAGCACTCATAGTCGTTAACTCTTCCTTACTTGTCTTACCGTGCTAATTAATAAGTAGTCACTGCCTATCGGCCATGCTCATGGTGGAGTGTGCATGGCCCGTCTAACATTCGTCACAAACGCGCGCATTCGCGCCGGATCCTTTACCCCGCGCTCACGCTCAATGCCACTGCTCACGTCGACGCCAAACGGCGCCACGGCGCGCACCGCCTCACCCACATTGTCAGGATCAAGCCCCCCCGCCAAAATAAGGTGACGACCGTTCGCACAGGCGGCGGCAATCGGCCAGTCCACGGCCTTGCCTTGACCGCTGCCAATGCCCTCATAAACAAATGGATGCGGCGCATCCGGCAGCGGCGCGCCATCTCGCTCACGATGAACGGGCATCGCCTCGATCCCGTTGGGCAGCGTGAGTGTACGAAGCGCTTGCCAATCAGCCTGCACATAGTCGGGTGAAAACGCCCTGAGCACCGTGCCAAGCTCGGCTTGCCCCGGCCGCAGCATCACTGCCACCGTCGCAATATTGTCCGGCACAACGGCGGCCAATTCCGCCGCCCGCTGTGGCAAGACCGCGCGCGGCGACTCCGCAAAGACAAATCCGATCGCACTGACTCCACACGCCACCGCAACCGCCACGTCGTCGTGTGTTGTGAGGCCGCACAATTTAATCCACATGATCGGCGCTCATGGTTTGGTCGGTCTCGCTGCCTCATGGACATCCGCTCGCGTGCGTTCGCCGAGTGCGTGTATAACCGCGCCCGCGTGATCCGCCTTCATCAGCATCGTGCCGATCAGGGCGGCATCGTAGCCCAGCGCATGCAGCGCGACCGCCTGCTCCACCGAATGAATACCGCTTTCCGCCACCGTGATCGCACCGCGCGGAAAATGACCGATGAAGCGTTCGAAGCGGACCGGATCGATGTTCAGTGTGGTCAGATCCCGACAATTCACGCCAAGCAATACGTGTTCGCTGGCATAGGGTGACATTCGCACCAAATCGGACTCATCGAAGCCTTCGAGCAGCACGAACAGGCCAAGCGCGCGCGCCGTCGCGAGCATGGACTCGAGTCGTTCATCGGACAGTATGCGCGCGATGAGCAAGACACCATCCGCACCATGAACCCGGGCTTCATACAGCTGGTACTCATCAACCAAGAAATCTTTACGCATCACAGCGGCTTGACGACCGACATGCGCCTTTACCGCCGCCAGGTAATCGAGGTGGCCGTCAAACTTGTCGGGCTCAGTAAGCACCGACAGCACCTGTGCGCCACCCATAACATAGTCCGCCGCGCGCGCCACCACTGAGTCGATGGTCGCACCAGCTTCGAGTTGACCCTCGGCCGGAGAGCGGACTTTAATTTCCGCGATCACGCTCATGCCCCGTTGGGCCAACGTCAGTGGCGTGGGCGGCGGCAAGTTCTGACAACGCACTCGCATGTCTTCAAGCGAACATTGCGACTGCGCCGCTTGGCTACGGGCGCGAGAACCGCGCGCCATGTCGGCCAGAAAGTCGTTCATTCGGCGTCCGCTCCAACATCGGTGGTGCCACTGGCGAGAAGGCGATCCAGCAAATCGGCGCCCCGACCGGCGTTGATCGCCTCTCGTGCATGCGACATCGAGGCTCTAAACGATTGCGTGGTACCGGTCACCTCCAGTGCCAATGCCGCCCCGAGAACCAATGCATCAAGGTGCGGCCCACCGTCCTGACCACGAAGCACTTTGGATAAGGCCTCGGCGTTGAACTGGGCATCGCCACCGGCAAGGTCATCGGCGGTGCAGCGTGTAATGCGGTAATCGAGTGGATCGCGAATTTCCTCTGTCACCGAGCCTGGTCGAACGTCATACAGCACAAAGGGGCCTACCGGAGTGGCTTCGTCCCAACCCGGTTCGCCATGCACCACAAACACCCGCTCAATATCCATACCCGACAACGCATGCGCCATAAGATGCGCCATAGGCTTGCTGTACGCCCCGATCACCCCGAACGGCGGTCGCATGGGGTTGGTAAGCGGTCCGAGAATGTTGAATACCGTTCGTATGCGCATGGCCTGACGAATGGGCGCAACGGTCTTCATCGCGGGATGAAAATACGGCGCAAACAAAAAGGTAAAGCCATAAGTGGCGAGCGTCGATACGGCGTCGTCAGCGGTGCCAGGCAGCGTGACGCCAAGCGTCTCCAGCACATCGGCACTCCCGCTCTTACTCGACACGGAGCGGTTACCGTGCTTCACCACCGTGAGACCGCTAGCGGCTGCCAGCAACGCGCTGCCAGTGGAAATGTTGACGCTTCCCGAGCCGTCTCCACCGGTGCCGACGATGTCGACCGCCGGCAAATTGGCCGGGAGCGGCGCACGGATGGCCAGCGCCCGCATCGCATTGGCAAACCCGCGAATCTCCTGCGGTTGTTCTCCTTTGCAACGCAGTGCCGTCAAAAACGCGGCGGCAAGGGCAGGCTGCACATCGTCAGTCAGGGCGCGCATCACGTCGCCGGCTTCTGACTCGTCGAGATGGACCGCGTCCAACACTTTGTCGAGTGCGGCTTTGAGCACATGATTGGCTTCGCTCATCGAGGCTCCTGCTGAATAAAGTTGTTCATAAGTGTCATGCCCTCCGGAGTGAGCACGCTTTCGGGGTGAAACTGTACGCCTTCGATTGGATGCGTTGTATGCCTCACCCCCATAATCTCATCCTGATCGGTGTGAGCGGTGACGATCAAGCTGCTGGGCATCGACGCGTGAGTGGCGGTGAGCGAATGATAACGCCCTACCTCAAGCGGCGAATGAAGTTGTGCATAGACGCCTTGACGATCGTGGTGGATGAGCGAAGTTTTGCCGTGCATTTGTCGCGGCGCTCGTTCGATCGCACCACCAAACGCCGCCACAATAGACTGATGTCCTAAGCAGACGCCGAGAATGGGAACGGATCCGGCCAGCGCTTTAATCAAGTCGACCGACATGCCCGCGGTGTCGGGGTTGCCGGGACCAGGTGAAATCACCAAATGCGTTTTGTCTTTTGTAATCGCCTCGTCGAGGGAGAGCTGATCGTTGCGATGCACGTCCACCGTGGCGCCGAGACTTCGAAAGCCCTGCACGAGATTGAACGTGAACGAATCATAGTTATCGATCATGAGGATATGCGCGCTCATAATCCGTCCCGAGCCATGGCAAGCGCTTGCCTCAAAATGTTGGACTTGTGGAGCACCTCTTCGTATTCGAGCCGCGGGACACTATCGGCCACAATGCCAGCGCCGGCTTGAAATCGATAGCGACCATTGTGAAACACCATAGTGCGAATCGCGATGGCCTGATCAAGATTGCCATCGTGATCGAAGTACCCCACGGTGCCGGCGTAGAAGTCGCGTCGCACCGGCTCGGCCTCCTCGATGAGCTCCATGGCTCGCACTTTGGGTGCGCCGACCAAGGTACCGGCGGGAAACGCCGCCGCAAACAAGTCAAACGCATCGTGCCCATCTTCCACCTCACCCTGCACACCGCTCACAAGGTGCATCACGTGGCTGTATCGCTCAATTGACCGATACGGCTCGACTTTGATACTGCCAGGGATCGCCACGCGCCCTAGGTCATTACGCGCCAGATCTACCAGCATGACATGTTCGGCATTTTCTTTCGGGTCGTTGAGAAGCGACTGTTCCAGCGCTTTGTCATTCTCCGGATCGTCGTCGCGCGGTCGTGTTCCGGCGATGGGTCGCAGTGATGCGGTGCCGTGCTGCAATCGCACCAGCGCCTCGGGAGAAGAGCCCACGACCTGTGCATCGCCCAAATCGACGAAATACATATAGGGAGACGGATTGAGCAGGCGCAGCGCGCGATAGGCGGTAAAGGGATCAATGCTCGTCGCCCCCGAAAAACACACGGATAGCACCAACTGAAACACTTCGCCCGCCGCGATCTGTTCCTGAGCCCAGCGCACCTTGGATTCAAATTCCGCCTGCGACATGCTCGCTTCGGGTGCCGAAAAATCAGCGTCTGCCGGTTGACTGGGCACCGCCGGCCCACGTAGCGCCGCAATCACGTTATTGCGTAGCGCCTGCCGTGTTGCGTCACTACCGGCATGCAGCAGCGCCGCCCGTCGAGAAAGATGGTCAAACACCAATAAAGAGGCGGGCGCGACAAAGGCGGCTTCAGGCAAATCGGTGTCACCGCGCGTCTGATCGGGCAGGCGCTCGAAGTAGCGCACAATGTCGTAGCCCAGCACGCCGACCAAACCGCCGCAAAAAGGCAACTCATCGAGTTCCGGCTCGAGCTTGGGCGAGAGCGTTAGAAGCGCGCGAAGTTCATCAAGTAGGGCATCGCGTGTCGCGGGACGATCCTTGCGCGTACCGTTCACCACCAGCCCGTCAGCGGTTAGCCTGGCCTCCAAACCGTCGCCGAAACCAATGAACGAGTAGCGCCCGAGCACCGTGCCGTGTTCGACACTCTCGAGCAAGAAACGCGGGCGAAACGCCGCCAGTTTCAAAAACGCCGAAACCGGTGTATCGAGATCGGCAGGAATATCGAAAAGTGGATGCATGTGGTCTCGTTTTTGCCCTTATTCAGCGTTCGAGCGGGAAGTCACCCGTTCGGCCTGCCATAAAAAAACCCGCCCTTCTCGAAAAAAAGGGCGGGTTTGACGTTGTCTACAATTCAGCGTGTTACAACGCGCCCGCAAGCGGTTTCCACCACCAGGTTGTGTTGCGAAGGGTTGAATTGGTCGTTCTCATGATGACTTTGTTTTACGTCATTTACCGCAAAGCGTCAAGCCAACATAACCGCGACGTGTCGGCGACGACTAAAGATTGCGTTCGACATAATCGTCAACAAACTCCTCGAGCACCGACAGCGGCAATGGACCTTGGCGCAGCACCACGTCGTGAAACTCCCGGATATCGAAGCGATCACCCAGCCGCTCTTTCGCATCGGCCCGTAATTCGAGAATGCGGATCATGCCCACTTTGTACGCGGTGGCCTGAGACGGCATAACGATATAGCGCTCAATGGCCTTCACCACGTCTTCGGTGGGATTTGGCGTATTGGTGCTCAGGTACTCAATCGCCTCCTCGCGTGTCCACTTTTTGTCATGAATGCCGGTGTCCACCACCAGGCGGCAGGCGCGCCATAACTCCATCGCAAGCCGGCCAAAGTCGGAATACGGATCCTGGTAAAAACCCATTTCTTTGGGAATGTACTCTGAATAGAGTCCCCAGCCCTCGGTGTAGGCCGTGTAGCGACCGTACTTGCGAAACTTGGGCACACCCTCGAGCTCTTGCGCGATCGCGATCTGCATGTGATGACCGGGTATACCTTCATGGTAAGCAAGCGCCTCCATTTGATAAACGGGCATACTCGACATCTTGTACAAGTTGGCATAATAGGTGCCGGGTCGGGAGCCATCGGGCGCCGGCTGCTGATAGAACGCCTTGCCGGCCGATTTTTCACGGAACGCTTCCACCGCTTTGACCACCAGATCCGCTTTGGGCTTGGTAATAAAGATCGAATCCAGTTCCCCTTTCATCGTATCGATCATGGCCGTCGCCTCATCGAGATAGCGCTGCTTTCCATCAGCGGTTTCATCGTAATAAAACCGCGAATCAGTACGAGTGAATTCGAAGAAGTCTTGCAATGTGCCGTCGAAGCCGACTTTGCGCATGATGGCGCGCATCTCATCATGGATACGGGCGACTTCCGCCAATCCCAGATCATGAATGTCTTCGGCACTCATATCGGTCGTCGTCGTGTCGCGTAACGCCATAGCGTAAAACGCATCGCCCTCGGGCAATTTCCAAGCGCCGTCGTCCGTGGTCGCGCGGGTTTCCATATCCACAAGTTGCGCCCGAAGCTTAAGAAACGCGGGCTTGAAGCTGGTCAACAGCGCTGAGTGCGCTTGGGCGATGAGCGCGTCTTTTTGCGGCTGTTCAATGTCGAGCCCATTCACCTTGCCTTTAAAGTCGGTGTACAGCGCGCTGTCTTCGGATGCGTCGGCCTCAAAGGGTTGCCCAGACAGTACATTGTCGATGTCATTGATGGTGTAGGGATACACAAACTTGGGCGCCATGATGCCCTTTTTCTCTCGAATCTGAAGGCTCTCGATTACTTGGGCCACATTGCCCTCCACACCGTGCAGGCGCGAAATATACGCTTCCGCGTCAGCCACCTCACTCACGCGATGAATGTTGATCAAGAACGAGGGAATACCCGACTGGGCACCGAACATCTGATTCACCGGATAGGAATGAAAGCGATATTTAAAGCGGCGAATTTGACGTTCTGACTGTTCTTCGAACAGCCGATAGCTGACTTTGGCCTGCTCATCGAGCGCGTCGTAATCGATGGTCTCTCGCAGCTCCTTAAGCGCCGCTTTGGTTATCGCTAATTCCTTCTGGGCGTTCTCGTCGGAGTTATCATTCCACTTGTCTTGGTCTTTCTTGATACCTAGATAGCTCTGATAGGTCGGGCTACGCATGACCGCTTCGTTAAAGATTCGCTCGAAAAAGGCGTTCGCGCGCTCACTTTCGGTTTGCACCGCCTCTTTGGTTTCCATCACCGGCTCGGACTCGGCCGGCGCACTTGAGCAGCCGACCAACAGACCCGCCAATACCATCAGTCCCAGAAACTTCTTCACGTCTGACTCCTTTCGATTCGCTTGGCGCAAACCGACCTTACGACACGCCGTACATCAACGGCAGCAAAATGGAAAACGCGGCCCACATGACCAAGGTCAATGGGATACCCACCCGCAAAAAATCACTAAACTTATAACCACCCGCACTCATAACCAGCAGATTCGTCTGATAGCCCATCGGGGTTGCAAAACTCATGTTGGCACCAAACAGCACGGCGAGAAAAAACGGCTCGGCCGGCGCGCCCAGTTGCTGCGCGACGCTCAGGGCAATGGGCGTGCCAATACCCGCGGCGGCGGCGTTGGACACCATATTCGTCAATATGGCCATCACCAGCATCAACCCGCTCATGATTACTGGTGTGGGCATCCCCTGTGTCGACGCCACGAATACCTGGGCAATATACTCGGCCCCGCCCGTGCGAAGCAGCGCCAGTGACAGCGCAAGACTAGTAACGATAATCATAATTACCGGCGCACTCAGTGACGAGAGTAAGCTGTTCCAGTTCATCGTACGAGTTACGACCAAGAGCGACACACCCACCAGAGCACTGACCACAATCGGTAGCAAACCAAACGCCGCGGTGCCGATTACAAAGGCCGAAATGAACAGGGCACGTTTGGCCATTTTCGAATCGGGAAGACTCACTTTGCCCGACAACACCAACATCGCCCCACCCTGACGTAGATCGCGAATACTGTCTTCGGTTCCCTGCACGAGAATCACGTCGCCAGAGCGCAGACGCACATCGCCGATATCACCATCCGAATCAACCTCATCGGACTTCGCGCGATGAATCGCAAGAGGAACAAGGTTATAGCGCTGCACAAATTTGACCGAGTTCAGCGTGCGGTGATGGAGTAATGAGCCACGAGTGACCACCACTTCCGCGAGCGCCTGGCCTTCGGCCGTCAGCGGATGGGCCTCATCCACCGGAAATTCCTCGTCGCTGCCGCTGTCGGTATAAAGCGTGAGGCCAAGCGCTTCCTCAAACTCTTTTAACTGCTCCGGACGATCTTTCACATACAGCAAGTCACCTACCTGAACATTGACCGACGGCAGCTTGGTAATAAAGAGCCCCTCGCCAAACAGACCCTTACCCCGTTGAATACGGGTCACCTGCATCCGGTTGCCGGTTTTAGCGAGCACCTCGGACAGCGTTTTGCCCACCAGGAAACTGCCCTCGGTGACGCGGAAAGTCGCGTTGAATACTCGCGGAGACGTGTCGTTCATGGGCGGCGTGCGCTCGGGCAATAGCTTGGGCGCAACAAGCCACAAGAACAAGATACCCACCACGCCGGCGATCATCACCGGCACGGTAAAGTGAAACAGCCCATTGATGGTAAGGCCCAAATCCGCCGCAATATCGACGGCCATGAGGTTGGTTGAGGTACCGATAGTGGTCGCCATGCCGCCAATAATGGTGGCCAGGCCCATTGGCATGAGCATACCGGTCGGCGATTGATGGGTGCGCAGCGCAGCGGCCACCAATACCGGCAGCAACATCACTACGATCGGCGTGTTATTGAGAAACGCACTGGCAAACGCGGAAATCACCAGTGTGAGCAACATGGTGGTTTTGGGTCGGCGTTTCCAACCGGATGACATGAGCAACACGATGGAGCGCAAGGCGCCGGTTTCCTCCAGCGACTTACCCACGATCATGAGTGCGGCAATCGCGATAACCGCTTGGTTGCCAAAAAATTGGAAAAAGTCGCTGACGTCGATGTACGCGCCATTCTCGTTTTCGTAAGGCACCACAAAAAAGACGATAACGAGTGCCGCCAAAATAATCAGGCACGACGTTTCCAGCGGAATGCGGTCGCGTGAAAAAAGCAACAGCGCAACCAGCGTCAGCACCATCGCAAAGATGGCGTGCGGATCAGGTAATGGTGGCAAGCGTACCTCGGCAGTGGCCGCGCACCTGCGGCGCGCGAGAGCAAGTAGGTTAGCTCAAAACCCTCAGCCAAACAGCACCCACACACAACATCATTTGGCTAAGTGATTGCGATACTTAGAAATTGCTGTTTTTGGCGTTGTAGCGAATGCGCCTCACACGACGTGATTCGGCGACTTGACGCGTGGGGTTAATTTTGTCTGAGGTGCCGGCGAGTCGCTGAACCCGATGGGCAACAAAGACGGATTAATCTCAATTCGACCGCTCACGGTTTCGCCTACACCGCCTGACCATACGCTGACTGTTTGATTCGGCAACACGGGCACACCCGCGGCGTTAACGACAACCTGTCATGTGCAAATAGACCGCCGCAGCGCTGGCACGAATGCAGCTCAAGTTCGTCACCGGACTGTAGCGCGTCACACAAGGCCCAGGCACGTTCGAAACAAAACGCCGGGGATTGGCATATGGCCACATACATCGCATAGGCGCGACAAAAGCGTGTGCCGTAGGCAATACCTCGCGTTGCCATGAGGGGCGCGCGGTGCGAGTGCTCCGGCAGCAAACCAAATTGCACAAACAAACTGGCCAATGTCGCGCTTTGCCGCTGGGTCTCGAGATTTTTCATGAACATCGTGATCTTACTGGGCGATTTGCCGCGCTGTCGCCGGACGGTCTTGCCACGCGCGTCTTTAAAATAAGTGCTGTACAGACGCCGAATTCGGTCGTCGGATAATCCGGTGCACCCGCGAATGGTGTGGGTGCGAGCTTCGTAGGCGATCATTTGCAAGGCCAGTTCGATTTGACCTTTTTCCCGAAGATAGCGAGTAGATGTCGTGCTCATTTTGGCTCCAAATATGATGCGTCGCAATATTTTCGGCACAGTTTTTGGTCCAAATGGACCAAACTTGAAGAATAACGTAGCATATTTGGTCCAAATGGACCAAACCACACTATTTCGGCAACTTAGAAAGAAAATTGGTCGTCGATCCCAAAGGCGTCAAATTTCGCGAAATTCGCCGATTTTAGGGCTGCCGTTTTCGCCGCACTCGCCACAATCTGGTCGACCCTTTGCACAGGAGCACACCATGCCTTCATCCGACCACGATCAACTTTCCCGTCACCTTCTGCGAGAGCTGGCCAGTCTCAACTACCGCTTTATCTTGTTGCTCAACGAATTTGATCCAGCCCCTGACCAGCTCGGACTGAGCCCGCCCCTACATGAACGCCTGAGACTGCTGGACGAATCCGACCGACGCCGGCTGGCGTCGTGCCCCTATGGGCTGTTCGATCTACGGCTCGATCAACCCGTCCAATGGCAGGCGTGGTTTGACCAAACGCCATCTCCACAGCCCGAAACGAGCGCGTCGACCTTCACGCTGGCCGCCCTACTGTACTCCCAACAACTGGCGGTGGAGAACATCGATCTTGGTCGACTGCTGCTTGGCCTCTCACCCCGCGTGGCGGAACACTTTCGGCGCGCGAGCATCGGCCAACTCATGGACATTGCGCCCCTGGTCAGCCAACACCTCAATGTGCGCTTGATTGATGATCCCAATTTTTGGCCGGACCTCGTCAATTTTGTGCGCGATGGAACCGACGAGCAGTACGTGGCCGCGCAAACATCGGCGATTCAGATTATGGCCGCGCAGCTTTGATGCGCGATCGCACAATCAGGTCTTGGGAAAACGACCGCGAATAATCCGAGCAAACAGTTCTGTGTCGACGTTGCCACCGCTGAGCATCACGCCAACGCGCTGCCCGGACGGCAGTGTGTTGGACAGCGCGGCCGCGACGCCGAGCGCGCCGGAGGGCTCGATCACGATGTTCATGCGCTCGAACAGAAAATGCACGGCCTGCGCGATGGCCGCTTCACTGACCGTGACGATGTCGCTGACCAACTCTTGAATGAGCGGAAAATTCCGCTGTCCGAGCGCGGGCGTGCGGGTACCGTCCGCAATTGTGTCGACTGAGTCGCGCCGAATAATCCGTCCCGCTCGAAATGACTGCGCTGCGTCATCCGCGTTCTCGGGCTCGACGCCGATGATGTGCGTGCGCGGTGACACAAAGTGGGTGGCCACCGCGGAGCCCGCCAGCAATCCGCCACCCCCGACGGGCACTAAAAGAAGGTCCAGTGGAGGCGGCTCTTGTTCCATCTCAGCGACCTGCTCATGAAGCTCCAGCGCAGCCGTACCCTGTCCGGCGATGACATCATAATGATCAAACGGCGGAATTAACGTCGCGTCAGACGCTTGGGGTAGTGACGCGGCGACCTCTTCGCGCGTCGACGCCACCGGATCAAAGGTGACCACATCGGCACCGTACGCGCGTGTCGCCGCGAGTTTGGCCGGCGGCGCATTGATGGGCATCACCACCGTCACCGGCACCTTGAGAAGCCGAGCGGCCAGTGCCATCGCCTGCGCGTGATTGCCCGACGAATAGGTTAGCACCCCGCGTTGACGCTCCTCGTCACTGAGCGCCGACAACGCGTTGTACGCCCCTCGAAACTTAAATGCTCCGACGCGTTGAAACGCCTCACACTTTAGCCACAGTCGGCGATCTGTCCGGGCATTGAGGGTGGCGCTTGTGAGCACCGCCGTGCGATGCGCCACGCCGGCCAATCGTGCGGCGGCGGTTTCGACCCGTTCGAACACTTGGCCCGCGCTCAACAGCATTGCCATGTCCGTCTGGTTTTGATCGATGGATGACATTCTCTACTTTCCGCTCTACCATTTCATGGCATCGGCAAAGCGCAAGTGGCTAAGCGTCGGGCATCCCGGGATGCCACACGCGTCACCCACTCAGCGCGCCTGCACACTCCAGCGCCACAGGCCTGCCGATTGGTGCCTGTCCACAGCCACTCAACGAGCTGCCGTTTATAGTATGGCCAAAATGTACTTTTACTACTCGTCGATGAACGCCGGAAAGTCTACAGCGTTGCTCCAATCGAGTCACAACTATCGCGAACGCGGTATGAATACCCTTGTGCTCACCCCACTCATCGACGATCGCGACGGCGAGGGCGTAATCAAATCCCGAATCGGCCTCGAAGCCGACGCCATCTCCGTTGCGCCGGACGATGATGTGCTGCTCATCGTGCGCAAACATACGCTCTCCCAGCCCATTCACTGCGTTTTGGTTGATGAAGCCCAGTTTCTCAGCAAGAGCCAGGTCTACCAGCTGGGAGAAGTGTGCGATCGACTGAACATTCCGGTACTGGCTTATGGCCTGCGCACCGACTTTCAGGGCGAGCTGTTTGAGGGCAGTCAATACCTGTTGGCATGGGCCGACAATCTCAACGAGATCAAAACCGTCTGTCATTGCGGCAAAAAGGCTACGATGGTCGTCCGCATGAATGAAGACGGTGATCCATTGCGAGAAGGCCAACAAGTTGAGATCGGTGGCAACGACCGCTACGTCTCCATGTGCCGTCATCACTACAAAGAAACGCTGGGACTCTAGCCTCGCCACCGCACACGATTAGACGCTAATCCCCGCCCACCTTCACCTTAGCGCTCACCGCGAATAACCGTGCTGGTTGTCCAGACAGGTGGTTGTTTCGCGCGTGGCGATACCGACGCGAAAGCCCAATTGCGCGGATCTGATCGTTACAAAAATAACTGAATATTGTGATGCAACAATTCTTCGTTTCTTGTTATTCTCAACGGCCGTTCGCGGAGCAACCCATGGGTCGATACCGGACTGTGGGTAACGCCACGCGATGTGTTCGCTAACCTAACCGAGTCTTTCCGGAGAACCTTATGAAACTCGAATCTATTGCATTGCATAGCGGTTATGAAGCGGAGGCCACCACCAATGCCGCCGCCGTACCGATCTATCAAACCACGTCTTACACGTTCAACGACACCCAGCATGGCGCCGACCTGTTTAATTTGGCTGTGCCCGGCAACATCTATACGCGCATCATGAACCCCACGACCGCTGTTCTCGAACAGCGCCTAACGGAAATGGAGGGTGGACTCGGCGCGTTGGCGCTGGCGTCTGGCATGGCAGCGATCACCTACGCAATAGAGTGTATTACGCGAACCGGCGACAACATCATCAGCACTTCACAGCTGTACGGCGGCACCTACAACTTCTTCGCTCATTCGCTGCCTCGACAAGGCGTGGAGACCCGCTTTTTCAAAGCCGACGACTTCGATGCGCTGGAGAACGCCATCGATGACAACACCAAAGCCGTATTTCTCGAATCCATCGGCAATCCGGCCGGCAATGTTGTCGACATCAAGGCGATCGCCGAAATAGCGCACAAGCATGGCGTGCCCGTGATTGTTGACAACACGGTGGCAACGCCTGTGCTGTGCAAACCGTTTGAGTTGGGCGCTGACATCATCATCCATTCACTCACCAAGTACATCGGCGGTCATGGCACGACCATCGGCGGCATCATTATCGACTCGGGCAAATTTGATTGGGTGGCGAATAAAGCGCGTTTCCCCATGCTCAATGAACCTGATCCGTCCTATCACGGCGTGGTCTACACCGAGGCGCTGGGCGAAGCCGCGTACATCGGACGCTGCCGAGTCGTGCCTCTACGTAACACCGGCTCGGCACTCTCTCCACACAGCGCGTTCTTAATCCTTCAGGGTCTGGAAACACTCGCACTGCGCATGGAGCGACATTGCAGCAATGCGGAGAAAGTGGCGGAGCACCTAACGCGACATGACAAAGTCACCTGGGTCAACTATGCGGGTCTGAAGGACAGCCCTTACCGGGAAACCTGCGTTAGCATCACCGGCGGCAAAGCGTCCGGCATTTTGAGCTTCGGCATTAAAGGCGGCGCGGAGGCGGGTGCGCAGTTTATCGACGCGCTTCAAATGATCTTACGGCTAGTCAACATTGGCGACGCAAAGTCGTTGGCCTGCCACCCAGCGTCGACCACACACCGCCAGCTCAGTCCTGAAGAACTTGAACAATCCGGTGTGAGTGAAGATCTTGTGCGTATCTCGGTGGGCATCGAGCACATCGACGACATCCTGGCCGATATCGACCAGGCGCTGGACGCCGTTAGCTAGGCAAACTGAGGAGCAGCCGGCGCGTGCATTTTGCGCGCGCCGGCT
The DNA here is from genome assembly GCA_039028935.1 of Pseudomonadota bacterium. Taxonomy (NCBI): domain Bacteria; kingdom Pseudomonadati; phylum Pseudomonadota; species Pseudomonadota bacterium. The sequence continues at coordinate 64,768 of JBCCHD010000018.1, forward strand.
GCACACTGTCGCCATGCGAGTGCTTGCCATCAGCCCTAGCGGCGACTTACCCGAAACACAATCACTGATCGGTCTTCATCAACGCGGGGTTGATATGACCGTGCTGCACGGTGCCGCCGCACCGAATGCGCATCGACTGGAAGAGGCCCAGGTACCGCACGCCGTGCTCGAATTGCGCAGCCGCTGGGACCGACACGCCACGCGTGCAATACGCGAGCATATACACCAGCTCGATCCTGATATCGTTCACATGTTCACCAATCGCGCGGTGCAAAATGGCCTGCGCGCGAGCAAAGGACTCAGACCAAAATTACTCGCCTATCGCGGCATTGCGGGCGTTGAAAAAGTACACGACCCCATCTCATGGCTGACCTTTTTGAATCCGCGCATCGACAAAATCATCTGCGTCGCAGACGCCATTCGCCAGCATTACCTGACCCTGCGTCTCCCGGGCTGGCGCTTTCCACCCGACAAAGCCGTCACGGTCTACAAAGGGCACGATGTGAGCTGGTATAACCAGCCTGCTATCGCGCGATCGGAACTCAACGTGCCCGATGATGCGACGGTGGTCGTGTGCACGGTGAACGATCGACCCCGCAAGGGACTGCCTTATCTGATCGACGCCTGTCATCAACTAGCCGATCTCGCGCAGCTTCATGTCTTGCTGGTCGGCAACATCGATCAAGGAAAATACGCCGACACCTTGGCGCGGTGTCGCATGCGCGATCGAATTCACTTCACAGGTTTTCGCCGAGACGTCACGCAGGTGATCGCGGCAGCCGACATCTGTATTTTGCCGGCCACCAAGCGTGAGGGTCTGCCGCGGGGCATCATCGAAGGTATGGTTAACGGCGTGACACCCACAGTCGCCGATGCAGGTGGCAGTCCCGAACTGATCGAACACGGCAAGAGTGGCATGATCTTCGCGCCAGCGGACGCTGGTGCGATCGCGGACACGTTACGCTATTTGGTAGAGCATCCTAATCAATGCAAAGCGATGGGTGCGGCGGCCCAACAACGCATCCAGAACGACTTTCACTACACCACAACCATTGCCAAAACCTTCGACATCTACACGGAACTCACCGCGCAGGCATAACCCTATGTTCGTTCCACAAGCGCCAGCAACCGCCTAGCGCTGTCGGGCGCTGCGTTCACCGCGCCGTTCGCACCCTGCTCAAACACGATATCCACCGGAATGCCGGCCGCAGACAGCCGGTCGAGATCGACGTGGCGGCTTGGCTTGAAAGTCCCGTTTTCGCTAATCGATGCATCGGTGCCCGCGTAATCGCGATCGCCCGTCAACAGAGGAATCGTGCGTGAGCGCGCGTTCATCGCGGCCGGCAAGATGTGGAGAACGACGCGATGTTGGCCAACGGCGTGGCAGAAAATTGTTACACGTCGGGGAGATTTAAGACTTGAGATCCACCACATGGCATGTCATGGGTAAGGCACAGCCATCATCAAACTCACAGGCAGCCGCCACTCCGGCGCGGGCGATAGCCGCCACATCGTCTGTGGTGTCATAGAGTGCATGCATGGCGCCCATGGCCAGACGCTTGCCGGAACCTAACGCCCAATAGCGCGTGTACTCACTCACTGAACGGTAGCTCTCAATCTCAAAAATACCGTGCGGATTGACAATCAAGGCACCCACCTGACTGGATTCGACCGGCTGCTCTTTGTCTTCGTTAGTGTCGATGAAGTATTTCTCTTTCATCACTTCGTGCAGACCGCGAAAGCTGTCAAAAATCGCCGCGCGCGAATCAAAGCGCATGAGCTCAGGCTGCTCGCGAACCAGACTCTCGAAAATATCCTGCGATGCCGACCAGCCGGCCAACCCAACGAAGCTGTCACCGACGGCAATTATTTTCTCATGATTCACCAGATAACTGGCGCGCATAACCATGGTTTCGTCACTTTGTGCCGTATCGGCCGCAATGACCGCCTGATGGCCTTTTCGCAGAGCAACTATTATCGACACCGTCGTTCCTTATAAAGAGAATTGGCGTGGAGTATACCGGAGCGCGTGGCGGCTGAATAACCGAACGTTTGGCGAGTGGACAGGTTGCGGCGGCGGCGCTTACCAGCGAAGCGGCAATCGCATGGCTTAACCGATGCGCCGACGCCGCGCCCGTGCATTACGGGCGTTTAAAACGATGAAAAAGAGCGCCAGCAACACGGCGGTGCCCGTGCCGCCCAGCAAAAGCGCAACCGCCGGCCGAACGAGCGACGCAACGAAAATCGCGCCCGGATCTGCCCCACCGAGGCCCTGCCATGGCACCACCGATACGCTCGCAAACGACACCACCAGCCCCGTCCCAATCACCAGCACCGCAAACGGCACGGCAAAGGCGCGCACCAGCCGATGCACGCGGCGAGACACGGGACTGAGCGGCACGAGCACGCGCTGCTCAATCGCGCAGACCGCGGCGGTAGTCATCACAAACCCCAACACAACAGCGGCAACAATCGGTGACCAACCGGCCGCGGTTAAAAAGGGCGCGGCGCTCACAATGGGCAAGACAAAACTCACCGTCGAGGCCACAACCGGCCAAGGGTGACGCTGCCAAAGCATAAAGAGTCTCGACCCCAACGCCGCCAACCCAACAAGCAGCGCGGCGAGTGCTGGAAACGCCCGAACGGGTTGCGCGTAGTTGCTCGCGAACACCGCTCGCGCATGCGGATCATCGCGCAACGATGACAGAGGCCGATCGATGTACGCTCGACCGCGTTCCACAGCATCGGCGGCGAGCGCGGATGGTGCCTGATCGCCAACCGCTTCCTTCAACGGCAACAGCCACAGGCTGGCCCGAGGCGAATCCCCATCGATGCCAAAATCAGGGGGAACATCGAGCAAGTAAAACTGCGTCGATCGCGTGTCGGCATACTCAAGCATGCCGGTTCGAAATCGCTGCACATAGCGTGCACGATCTTTTGCCGGCACGTGCACGTTAACCCATGCCGCGGGAAACCGTGCCAGCTCGCTGCCGAACACCGTAACCGAAACATCCGCTCGCATCGGCTCGTTTACCACGCGATCCGCCGGAGGCGACACCGCGATATAGTCAAGGATTTTGCCATCTCGCTGCGCTGTGATCGCCAGCCCGGCTGGCAACGCGAGATCATCGTATTCCGTGCGTTCGGCCTCAGGTTTTTGTTGCGCGTAGCGGATGTTGCCGACCGTCACCGCACCGGCGTAGGCGAAGCTGATCAGCGCGAGCAGTCCCAGAAGCGGTCCGCGCATCAACATCGCTCACTGCATGCGAATAGGCCGGACCGGTTAGGCCACGTCATTGGAAAACAGCGCATACTCTTACGTATAGGTCGCCCAGATTGGCGCAGGACGTTCATGGATGAAACCGACACGCAGGCCTAGCCGTTTGCTGTCCGCACACCGCGGCTACTTGATCAGCGATTCGAGCTTGCGTACTGAAATGGCATCGACCGCCTCTTCAACTTGGTCCCATGCAATGTTGACGCCACCCGCACGCACAATGATGCGCCCATCGACGAACACCACCATTTCCGACTCAGATCCCGAGCGGACTTTACTCATACGCTGGTACGACTTGTGGCCTTTATAATCGACCGTACGCTGAAAACCGTCCTGATTTTCTTCATCGATCTCCATGTCCAGCATGTCCAGTCCGAACTGGGCAAAGCCTTGAATGTTACCGATGTCTGTCACACTCAACTCGAGCACACCCCGCCCATCGTCTTCCTCAAACGTTGCGGTTGATGCACTGAAACTAAATCCTTCAAGCCCTTTCTTATTTGCGCTGTACGCAGTGCGCGTCATGCCATCAAGACGCTCTGGCATGACCGCTTTAAGGTCGCGGGCCGACACAACATCCACTTTCTTGCCGAGCTGACTAACCGCCTCCTCAAGGTTGCGGACCATTTCTTCCGCTTTCTCGCCCGACAGATTAATGTCCTTGTCGATGTTGAACTGACCGCGCTCTTCATCGGCTGACTCGCCACCGCATGCGGCAACCACTGTGGCCAGCGCGACCACCAGTAAAAAGTGAAGGGGTATTTTCATGGAGACTCCTCACGAATGGATAATGGCTCAGAGAGCGGGTGGCCCTGCAGTTCTATCATACGTTGAACGCTCACGAACCGATAACCGAGCCCCGCCAGCCTCGGCAGCTCACGCTCCAGTACCGAAAGCGTGTGTGGGAAGGGGTGACCGATACCCAACGCGAATCCGTGCCGTCGAGCATGCTGCTTGAGGCGCTCAAACTGCTGCGCCACCGCCTCGTACGACGGGTCACTATCTAAAAATACGTCACGACGCGCCGTCGGCACACCGACCTCTGCGGCCACTGACTGCGCAACGCTGCGCCCGGAAGTCACACTATCGACAAAATACAGCGGCGATTGCGATATGGCCTGCATGAGCCAACGCATATGGCCGGTACGCTGAGTGAGCAAACTGCCCATGTGGTTATTCACACCCACGGCAAACGGTACGGTATCCAGATTACCACGCAGCGTACGCAGAACGTCTTCTTGGGTGTGGTCGATTGTAATCGCGCCATCGCCTAATAAGTGATTTCGATGGGTTGCCTGCAGTGGCTGATGCAACAACACCTCTTTACCTAAGTCGTTGGCTTTGCGCGCAAAGGACGGACCAAAAGGGGTGTGAGGCAGAATCGCATACGCCACGGGACCGGGCAGCTCGATCGCTCGATTACCCTCCTCACGACCGTTACCAAGATCATCGATAATAATGGCAATGACGGGCCAGGTGTTCGGCTGGGCGGCATCGAATTGACGCTCATAGTCGTAGGCCGCAACGTCGAGCGTCAGCGAACACAAGAGCGTGTAAGCGAGAAACCATCGGGCAGAGTTCATAGTGTGTGCTGCTTGTTATTGTGCGTCAGGACGCCCCGACGAATTTATGGATTGCGTTGCTTGAACCACTCTCGTGGGTTGATGGGCTTGCTTTGCTGACGTAAGCCAAAATACAGCGCCACCTGCGCTTGACCGCCGGAGTCACCGACAGTAGCGATGGTATCACCCGCTTCAACCCAATCACCGGCCTTGGCCGACACGGTATCGTTGCGTCCGTACAAACTAAAGTAATTATCGCCGTGCTCGAGCACCACGAGTAACCCTTGTCCCGGCAGCCAATCGGCGTACGCCACGCGCCCATGTGCGACGGCACGAACCGCCGCGCCGCGCTCCGCCCCGATGAGCACGCCATCCCAATTCATGCTGGAGCCGCCTCTCGATTGCCCATAGCGTGCCAGAAGCGTGCCATTGGCCGGCCAGGTAAGACTGCCCTTGAGTTTTGCAAAACTGGTGCGCGAACCGACCGGAAACTCCCGCATAATTTGTTCAATTTCTTCGATGAGAGTAACCAAACGCGCCTCTTCTGATTTGAGCTTGGCAACTTGATCGGCGCCTTGTGTGATACGACTGGTGAGTGCTTCGATGGCGTGTTGCCGCTCCTTGCGCGCCGCTTTTAGCGATTCGAGTTCGCTGTGACGCTGGCGTTGGAGCTGCTTGATCGATTGATTCTCAAGCTGCGCCTGAGCGCTTAGCTGATCGAGTGTCGACAGCATCTCGTTAACACGGTCGATCTGTTTCAATCGATGTTGATTAAGGTAACCGTAATACACCGCCACCCGGCCAAGTTCAGACGGATTGCGCTGCGACAACAAGAGCTTAATTTTTTCTTGGCGGCCGCCCACATAAGCGGAATAGACTTGCGCCGCGAGATCGCTCTTTTCATTCTTCAGCGCGGTCAGCTGTTCAACTGTCTGTGCCTCAAGTGATTTAAGACGCTTTTCGCTCGCCTCGCGCTCAGTGTTTAGTTTGGCAATATTGGTCTGAAGCCGCGCCGTTAAGCGTTCGGTCTCGGCCAATCGTGCCTGCAGCTTATCGCGCCGCGCGTACGTGCGGCTGATCTCCTTTTCAAGCTTACCGATTCGATCGCGGACCTCGCCGAGGTCTTTCTCGTTATCGGCAATCGATGGCGCACTAGCCAAGGCGAAGGCCATAAGTAGAACAACGCGGATTCGAGACAACGCAGACGCCTATTTAAACCGAATGAGCGAGCGGCCGGTCATCTGTTCAGGCACATCCAGCCCCATCATATGCAACAGCGTCGGAGCAATATCGGACAGCACTCCGTCTTCAATAATTTCGGCCTCCCGCCCGATATACAACAGGGGCACATCAAAGGTGGTGTGCGCCGTGTGAGCCTGTCCGGTGTGTTCGTCCTCCATCTTCTCCGCGTTGCCATGGTCGGCGGTCATCAGAAGCTCACCGCCGGCTCGGCGAATCGCGTCGGTTACTCGACCCAAGCAGGTATCGAGTGCCTCGATGGCTTTCACGGTGGCGTCGAATTTGCCGGTGTGCCCGACCATGTCCGCGTTGGCAAAATTGCACACAATCAAATCGAACGTACCGGACTCAATCGCCTCGACGAGTCCGTCGGTCACCAACGGTGCGTTCATTTCAGGCTGCAGGTCGTAGGTGGCCACGTCCGGCGACGGCACCAGCACGCGTTCTTCGCCCTCGTAGGGTTGCTCAACGCCGCCATTAAAGAAAAACGTAACGTGAGCGTATTTTTCCGTTTCGGCAATGCGCAGTTGACGCAAACCCAAATCCGATACGTATTCCCCAAGCACGTTTGGCAAGCTGTCGGGTGGAAAGGCCACTTCGACATCAAAGTCTTTGTGGTACTCCGTCATGCAAGTAAACGAATGCAACGTTGGCACGTGTTGCCGATCAAATCCGTCAAAGTCCGAAGCCGTAAAGGCTTGTGTCATTTCGCGGGCACGGTCGGCTCGAAAGTTCAAGAACACCACCGCGTCACCGTCCGCGATGAGCGCCGGATCCCCAACGCGCGTGGGGCTGACAAATTCATCATTTTCATCGCGTTCATACGCCTCGGATAAGCCTTCCAACGCGGTTGGAGTAGCGTGCGGCGCGTCGCCTGTGGTGTACAGCGTGTAGGCTCGCTCGATGCGATCCCAACGATTGTCGCGGTCCATCGCGTAATAGCGACCCGCCAACGTGGCGATTCGGCCCACGCCCGCCTCTGCCATCAA